>JBBRIV010000195.1:0-6096 GCA_038220425.1 Candidatus Limnocylindrales bacterium | reverse complement strand
TCGACAAGGTCAACCTGATCCTGGGTCGCCAGATTGCCGCTGGCCAGTCCGGCGTGAAGCTGCTGACCTCGGTCGACCTGTCCAACGTGAACGTGTTCATCGCCGCCCTCCTGGCCGCGATGCTGGTCTACTTCTTCAGCTCGCTGGCCATCCGGGCCGTGGGCACGACGGCCCTGGCGATCATCGTCGAGGTTCGCCGTCAGTTCCGGGAGATGCCCGGGATCATGGACTACACCCAGCGCCCGGACTACGCCCGGGTCGTTGACATCACCACCCGCGCCGCCCTGCGCGAGATGATCCTGCCGGGCGTCGTGGCGGTCAGCACCCCGATCATCGTGGGCGTCCTGCTGGGCTACGAGGCCGTCGCCGGCATGCTCATGGTGGGGACCATCTCGGGAGTGATGCTGGCCACCGTCCTGAACAATAGCGGCGGGGCATGGGACAACGCCAAGAAGTACATCGAGTCGGGTCACCTGCTCGATGAGGCCGGCAATGTCCTGGGCAAGAAGACCGATGCGCACGCCGCGGCCGTCGTCGGCGATACCGTCGGCGATCCGTTCAAGGACACCGCTGGACCGTCGTTGCACGTCCTCGTGAAGCTGCTCGCGACGGTGACCCTGGTCCTCGCCCCGCTGTTCATCCGGTAGCGCCGGCAGCGCCTCTGGCCGGATCGCCGAGCGGTCCGGCCGGCTGAGGGGCTTTATCCCGGCAGGCCCCAGGAGGCCGCGGTGGACACAACCTTCCAGGCGCTGGTCATGGGCATCGTCCAGGGACTGACCGAGTTCCTGCCCGTGTCCAGCTCGGGCCACCTCGTGATCGTGCCCCACCTGCTCGGTTGGACCGATCCGTTCATCACCTCGCTGGCGTTCAGCGTCATGCTCCACCTGGGTACGCTGGTCGCCCTCCTTGTCTACTTCCGGTCGGACTGGCTGGCGATCGTGCCGGCCGGCTTCGCGGCCCTGCGCGAGCGTTCGCTGGCCGGCGACCCGAATCGCAGGCTGGCCTGGCTGCTGGTCGTGGCCACCATCCCGGCGGTGATTGCTGGGCCGATCCTCAACGACCGGCTGGAGGCGACGGTGCGCACGGCCGAGGACGTCGCGATCGCCCTGGTGATCGGGGCGGCGATCCTGTGGCTGGCCGACCAGGTCGGGCGCAAGGTGGACGGGATCGAGCGGGTCACCTTCCCGCTGGCCCTGGTGATCGGCCTGGCCCAGTCGCTGGCCCTCGTGCCCGGGATCAGCCGGGCCGGGATGACGATCTCGGCCGGCCTGTTCGCCGGGCTGACCCGTGAGGCGGCTGCGCGCTTCGGCTTCCTGATGGCCACCCCGATCATCGCCGGAGCGGGCATCTACGAGGCGCGCAAGCTGATCAGCGGCGAGGCCGGTGTGGCGATCCAGGCCGGACCGCTGGTGGTGGGCATGATCGCGGCGCTGGTGGCCGGACTGGCCGCGATCTTCGTGATGCTGCGCTACGTCCGGACCCGCTCGTACGGGATCTTCGTCGTGGAACGGCTGGCGATCGCGTCGATCGTCCTCGTCGTCTTCCTGTCGCGATGACCGGCGGTCAGCCATGGAAGTGATGAAGCAGCTCCGCCAGCGCGCGATTCGTGACCTGGTCGACCAGCGCCTGATCCGGACCCAGCAGGAGTTGGCCGCAGCCCTCCGCGAACGCGGCTTCCGAACGACCCAGGCCACGATCAGCCGGGACGTGGCCGAGCTGGGCCTGATCAAGGTGACCCGCGAGGGGACCCAGGCCTATGCCCTGCCGCCGCGCCTGGTCGAGGCCGAGATCAGTGGCGAGGATCGCCTGCGCAAGCTCTTCCGGGACCTGCCGGTGGAGATCCGCGAGGCTGGCCTGATGCTCGTGATCCGAACCCTGCCGGGATCCGCCCATGCCATCGCAGCAGCCCTCGACCGGGCCCGCTGGCCGGAGGTTGCCGGCTCGATTGCGGGCGACGACACGCTGTTCGTGGCGTTCACCGACCGGGGCTCGCTGGGTCGCGTCAAGCGCCGCCTGCTGCGTCTGACGGACCCGGCTGCGCTTTGACACCCCGGGAGCCGCGAAGTAGCATTCGGGCCGGCTGAACTTCAGGTCCGCCTAAGCGGCGGAGGCCTGGAGTTCTTCGTTTCCCAAGACCCCGCAGGCCGTTGCGCCGAATCCCCATGGGGGCCACCAACACGTGAACAGCAAGCCCACCTACCTTTCCCAGGGCGGACTCGAGAAGCTGCGTGGCGAGCTCGATGAGATGGTCCAGGTCCGTCGCGCCGAAGTCGCCGGACGGATCCACGACGCCAAGGAGCACGGCGATCTGTCCGAGAACGCCGAGTACGAGGACGCCAAGAACGAGCAGGCGTTCGTCGAAGGCCGGATCCAGACTCTCGAGGCGCTGATCAAGAACGCCACGATCATCGACGAGCACCACTCCACCGACCACGTCCAGATCGGCTCGACCGTTGTCGTCGAGAGTGGTGACGGAACCGAGACGTTCAAGATCGTCGGGTCGGCGGAGGCGGCTCCCAGGGAAGGCCGGATTTCCAACGAATCGCCGGTCGGCCGGGTGCTCCTGGGCAAGAAGAAGGGCGACCGGGTCACCGTCAGGGTGCCCGCCGGCGACTTCGCCTACACGATCACCAAGATCACCTGACCCAGCCACCAGGAGCTCGGGTCATGGATTGGGCGGATGAACTGGCCGCCTCGGCCAGCGGGCCGCAGGTCGTCAACGACAGCAAGACCCCGTCGGGCACGGTTCACGTCGGCAGCCTGCGCGGGCCAGTGATCCTGGATGTGATCACCCGGGCCCTGCGCGCCCGGGGAGTCGACACAACCCTGCTGTACGGCGTCGACGACCTCGATCCGATGGATGCCCAGGCACTCCTCACGCCCGATGCCGTGGAGCACGAGATGGGCCGGCCGCTGGCCCACGTTCCGGACCAGGCCGGTGACTGCCACGCCTCGTACGCCCGGCATCACGCCCAGACGTTCATCGACACGTTCGCCGGCCTCGGGATCGAGCCGGATCGCTACTACTGGATGAGCGAGCTGTACGCGTCCGGGGTCGTGGATCCGTTCATCCGGACCGCCCTGGATCGGGCCGAGGCCGTCCGGGCCATCTACAAGCGGGTGGCCAACGTCCAGCACCCGGCCGACTGGCATCCGCTCCAGGTGATCTGCGAGAACTGCGGCAAGGTCGGCACGACGATCGTCACCAAGTGGGACGGCCAGCGGATCTACTACGAGTGCCGGCCGGCCCTGGTCACCTGGGCCAAGGGCTGCGGTCACTCAGGCTGGACGGCGCCGTTCGGCGGCCGGGCCAAGCTTGGCTGGAACCTCGAATGGGCGGCCCAGTGGAGCATCTTCGGGGTCACCATCGAGCCCTGCGGCAAGGACCTCGCCACTGCCGGCGGATCGCGCGACCGGGCCGACGCGATTGCCGCCGAGATCTTCGAGCGTCAGCCGCCGCTCAACGTCCCGTACGAATTCCTGAACATCGCCGGTCGCAAGATGTCGACGTCCAAGGGCCTGGGCGTGGCGGCCCACGAGATCGTCCGGGTGGTCCCGCCCGAACAGCTCCGGCTGCTCTTCCTGCGCCCCCGGCCGCAGACCGCGATCGACTTCGATCCGATCGGGAGCGATGCGATCCCGCGCCTGTTCGACGAGTTCGACCGGCTGGCCGACGCCACCGCCAGCCGGCCCGTCCGAGGTGAGTTGCCGGCGGGCCACGAAAGCGTGTTCCGCTACTCCCTGTTGAACCCGACGGCCGACGTGGCCGCAGTGGCCGCGTCCTTCCGTCCCGCCTTCGGTCACCTGGCCCTGCTCGGGCAGATCCCCGGGGTGGATATCGATGCCCGAGTCGAGGCCGAGAAGGGCGCTCCGCTGAGCGCGTTCGAGACGGCCACCCTGCGTGAGCGCATGGCTGCCGCCGATGCCTGGCTGGCGACCTTCGCGCCGGACAAGGCACGGATCGCCGTTCGCCACGATGGGCTGCCTCGGGAGGCCGCGGATCTCGACGGCGAGCAGCGCGCGTGGCTCGACCGGCTGGCCCGGCTGGCCGCCGAAGCTCGGCCCGCACCTGCCTCCGGCGATGCCTGGCAGGCCCTGATCTTCTCGACCGCCACGGACGCCGGCCTGGCCCCCGGCCGGGCATTCGCTGCACTGTACCTGGCCTTCCTGGGCCGTTCGAACGGACCCCGGGCGGGTTGGTTGCTGGCCAGTCTTGGATCATCATTCGTCCTGGAGCGGTTGGCCGCTGCGGCCCGTGAGCCAGCGAAGGAGAAGGGATGAGCGTCGGCCTCCAGCGCCTGCGCGAGGATGCCCCGGCGATCCGCCAGGGGGCGATCGACAAGGGCGAGGATCCATCCATCGTCGACCGCGCTCTGGCTGCCGATACCCGCCGGCGCGAGCTGCTGGCCGAAGGCGACCAGCTCAAGGCCGAACGCAACACGGCTTCGAAGGCGATCGGTGAGGCGATTCGAGCCGGCACCGACCCGAACGGACCGGAGACCCTCGCCCTCAAGGCGCGCTCGACTGCTGCCGGTGGCCGGATCAGCGCGATCGACGCCGAGCTGGCCACGGTCGAGGCCACGGTCGAGGACCTGCTCCTGCGCATTCCCAACCCGGCTGACCTCGATGTCCCGGTGGGTGGCGAAGACGCCAACGTGACGATCCGGACCTGGGGCGAGCAGCTGCCCCGCGTCCAGCCCCTGAGCGGCGAGGTCGGGGCCGATGCACCGGCCGGCGGCGCCAGCTGGGAGCGCCAGGCCCACTGGGACGTGGCGGCCGGGCTGAACATCTTCGAGCTGGAGCGCGGGGCCAAGATCGCCGGCTCGGGCTTTCCCGTCTATCGCGGCCTGGGTTCGGCGCTGCAGCGCTCATTGATCAGCTGGTTCCTGGATGTCCACACCCGCGAGAACGGCTTCACCGAGATCTGGCCGCCGGCCGTGGTCAACGCCGCGTCGGCCCGGGGCACCGGCCAGATCCCGGACAAGGAAGACCAGATGTACGTTGTCACCCGCGACGAGCTGTACCTGGTGCCCACGGCCGAGGTGCCGGTCACCAACCTCCACCGCGACGAGATCTTTGAGGCGGCCGAGCTGCCCGTTCGCTACGCCGCCTATTCGCCCTGCTTCCGGCGCGAGGCGGGGGCCGCCGGCAAGGACACCCGGGGCATCCTCCGGGTGCACCAGTTCGACAAGGTGGAGATGGTCCTATTCGAGCGCCCCGAGGCCAGCGCCGCGGCCCTTGAATGGATGACCGGGCGGGCCGAAGACCTCCTCCAGCGGCTGGGCCTCGCCTATCGCGTGCTGCTCATGGCGACCCGCGAGATGGGCTTCGTCCAGGGCCGCAAGTACGACCTGGAGGTCTGGGCCCCGGGCGTGGAGCGCTGGCTGGAAGTCAGCTCGTGCTCAAATTTCCGGGACTACCAGGCCCGTCGGATGGCCATCCGCTACCGCGCCGAGCCAGGCGCCAAGCCCGAGCTCGTCCACACCCTGAACGGCTCGGGACTGGCCCTGGCCCGGATCGTCGCGGCGATCCTCGAGACGTACCAGAACCCGGATGGCTCGGTGACCGTGCCTCAGGTCCTGCGACCGTACCTGGGGCGCGAGGTCATCACGGCGCCGACGTGACCAACTTTGAGCTGCCGGCCGGCCTGCGCGTCGTTTCCCTGGCTGAGCGGCCGGACCTGGAAGATGCGCTCAACCAGCACAACGTCGCGGTCTGGCCGGAGTTCATGCTCCACGACCCGGTTGCCGGTCGATTGTGGGATGTCCTCCACGGTCCGTTGGCGGCGTGGCAACGGATGATCCTCGATCCCAACGATCGGATCATGGCCGCCCTGAACTCGGCACCTTTGTGGTGGGACGGCACGGATGCGGGCCTGCCCGCCGGCTGGGACGACCAGTTCGAGCGGAGCGTGGCCGGCCTGACCGACGGGCACGTGCCCAACACGCTGGGTGCGATCCAGATCGTGGTCGCGCCCGGGGAGCAGGGCAAGGGCCTGGCCGCGGTGACCCTTGGCGTCATGCGGGCGATGGCGCTGGGGGCCGGCTACGCGGCGTTGATCGCATGCGTCCGACCGACCCACAAGGACCGCTACCC
>JBBRIV010000194.1:0-6125 GCA_038220425.1 Candidatus Limnocylindrales bacterium | reverse complement strand
AGCTGGCCAAGCTCCGCCGGGGCGGCCACGACTACCGCAAGGTCTACGCCGCGTACAAGGCCGCGACCGAGTTCAGCGGCGGCCCGACCGTGATCCTGGTCCACACGATCAAGGGCTGGACCCTGGGGCCGGGTGTCGAGGCACGCAACATCACCCACCAGGCCAAGAAGCTGTCCGAGCAGGAGCTTCACATCTTCCGTGATCGCCTGGAGCTGCCGATCCCCGACGCCAAGCTCAAGGAAGCGCCCTACTACCACCCCGGCCCCAAGTCCGAGGAGGTCGAGTACCTGCGCGAACGGCGCCGCCAGCTGGGCGGCTCGCTGCCCCGGCGGGTTGTCCGGGCCAAGCTGTTCAAGGAAGTAGCGGCCAGCATCGATGCCGAGTTCGCCGCCGGCAGTGCCACCCCGGTGAGCACCACGATGGTCTTCGCCCGGCTGCTTCGGAACCTCGTCCGCGATCCGGAGCTGGGGCCGCGGATCGTGCCGATCATCCCCGACGAGGCGCGCACCTTCGGACTCGATCCACTGTTCAAGGAAGTGGCCATCTACACGGCGCTGGGCCAGCGCTACGAGCCGGTCGACTCGGAGCTGCTGCTGTCCTATCGTGAGGCGACCGACGGGCAGGTCCTGGAGGAAGGGATCACCGAGTCCGGCTCGATGGCCAGCTTCCAGGCCGCCGGCACCGCCTATGCCAGCCACGGCCTGGCGATGATCCCGTTCTACATCTTCTATTCGATGTTCGGCTTCCAGCGGACCGGTGACCAGACCTGGGCGTTCGCCGACGCCCGCGGCCGGGGCTTCATGCTGGGTGCCACGGCCGGCCGGACCACCCTGACCGGCGAGGGCCTCCAGCACGACGACGGCCACTCCCACCTGCTGGCTTCGACGATCCCCAACATCCGGGCCTACGACCCGGCGTTTGCCTACGAGCTGGCCGCGGTGATCCGCGAGGGCATCGAGCAGATGTATGTCCGCGGCGAGGACGTCTACTACTACGTGACCCTGTACAACGAGAACTACCCGATGGCGCCCAAGCCGGACGGCGTCGATGCCGGGATCATCCGCGGGATCTACCGCTTTGCCGGGCCGCCCGAGTCGATCCGCGCCGATCGCAAGGCGCATCGGGTGCGGCTGGTGGGTAGCGGCGCGATCCTCCAGCAGGTGCTGGCTGCCCAGGCGCTCCTGGCCGAGAAGTTCGGGGTCGCCGCCGAGATCTACAGCGCGCCGTCATTCCAGCTCTTGCGCCGCGACGCGCTCGAAGTGGAGCGCTGGAACCGGCTCCACCCGACCGAGACGCCGCGCGTCCCGTACGTCAGCCAGGTCCTGGGCAGCGAAGGGGGCCCGGTGGTCATCGCCACCGACTGGCTCAAGGCGGTGCCTGATCTTGTCGCCCGCTGGCTGCCCCGGGACTATGTTTCGCTGGGGACCGAGGGCTTCGGCCGGAGCGACACGCGCGAGAACCTGCGGGCCCTGTTCGAGATCGACCCGCCGGCGATCGCGGCCGCCGTCCTGGCCCAGCTCGGACGGTGCGGCGCGCTGACGACCTTGGAGGTCGCCAGCGCGATCGCTGAGCTGGGGATCGATCCCGAGAAGCTCGATCCGATGGCCCTCTGAGGGCCTCCCGAAGCCCGGTTACTTGATCAGGTAGACCACCGCCACGTTGATCGTGACGTCGGTGGTGCCGGCCTGGATGGGCGTGGACACCTTGCTGTCGGCCGGGGCACCCGCAGCGGCGCCAAGGGTGTAGTTGATCGGGTAGGGGATCGGCGCGGACGTCTCGCTGATCGAGGCGACACCGGCGATCGAGATGCCCGCCGAAGCCGCCAGCGTGTCGGCCTTGGCCTTGGCGTCGACCATCGCGGCCTGGCGCGCCTGCGCCTCGGCTGCGGTCTGGTTGTCCACCCGGAAGGTGACGCTGTCGAGGGACGTGGCGCCGGCGGCCAGGGTGTTGTCGATCGCATCACCCAGCTTGTCGAGGTCGCGCACCGTGACCGTCACGCTGTTGGACATCTGGAAGCCGGTGATCCGGGGCGGGTTGCTGCCGTTGTTGTAGTCGTAGGTGGGCTGGAGCGAGACGTTCGAGGTCTGGATGTCCTTGTCGGCAATGCCCAGGGCCTTGAGCGCCGCGAGCACCTTGGTCATCGCCACGGCGGCATCGGCCCGGGCAACCTTGACGCTGGGCCGATTGACCAGCACGCCCAGGTGGAGGTCGGCGACGTCGGGCTTGAGGGTGACCCGGCCGGTTCCCGAGACCGTGATCGTGTGCTCGGGCGTCGTGCTCGAGGCATCGATCGCGAGAGTGGAGCGCGGTGCCAGCGAGGGCATCGAGGTTGCGGCGAGGAACAGGGTCACGCCGATTCCGGCGATCAACAGGCGAGACCGCGGGCCCGGGGTCGGGATGGTCAGGGTGGTGGACATCTTGGTCGAACTCCTGCTCAGGTTGCCGGTCGGTGCTTGGCCGGTCTGGCCCTCAGACGGCGTAGCCCGGCGAACGGTTCCCAGGTCGGCGATGATTGGGCCATGGATGCTCACGAGTTGGCCGATATCCAGGCGGACCAGGCCCGCGCCGGGGAGCCCTGGCTGGAGTTCCTGCGCTATCCGGCATTGAGCGTCGGACTGTATGTCCTCGAGCCGGGCCAGCCTGATCTCCAGTCACCACACACCGAGGATGAGATCTACTACGTCATCTCGGGTCGCGGCCGAATCACGGTCGGTGACGAGGTCCGCCCAGTGGTGCCGGGCTCAGTCGTGTATGTCGCGATCGGGGTACCTCACCACTTCGACGACATCACCGTGAAGCTGACCCTGCTCGTCGTCTTTGGACCGGCCGAGGGCTCGTTGGCGACCGAACCGCCGGGCTAGCCGCCAGGCTCGTCGCCGAGGAGTGCCCTCAGGCGGAGTGCGCGCAGGGCGGATTCGCCGTCGGCGTCGTGGCGGAAGAAGACGAAGGCATCGTCACCGGCCGCCAGGAATGGTTCCAGCCGTGCCGCCCAGCTTTCCAACTCGGCTTCGTCGTAACCCGTCCGGCGCAGCCGAACGTACAGGAACGGGCCGGTCCGGCGGATGACCGGGGGTTCCGTCAGCTCGTCGAGGTCGGTCGCGCACAGGACCGCGCCGATCGCGGCCATCGCTGCGAATGTCTCGTCGACGTGCCACGAGGGATGCTGGAACTCGAGGGTCAGCGGGATATCCCGGGGCCACTGATCGAGCAGGGCAGTGAGTCGGGCATGGTCGCGTTCGATCTCTTCTGGGACCCGGAACAGGACCGTCCCCAGGCGTTCACCGAAGCGGCGCAGCGGGCCGGTCAGCCAGGGCACGGAGACGGCAGGATCCACGGCCAGGGCCCGCAGGCTGCCACCGCGCTGGGCCTTGACCGCGAACCGGAAGGGTTCGGTGGTGGCGGCCAGCCAGCCGTCGATGGCCGCCTCGGACGGGTTCCGGTAGAAGGTGTTGTTCAGCTCGCAGGCGGGCAGCTGGGCCGAGTACGCACGGAGCAGCTCACGCTCGGGCAGGTTGGCCGGATAGAACTTTGGGGCCCAGTCCTTGTAGGCGAAGCCGCTCGTCCCAACGAGGAGTCGGCCGGGCTGGGTCAGGCGGCTATTTCGCTTCGGACGGGCTGCCGTCGAAGCCCGTGACAGCGCAGGGCAGGTCGCCCTCGGAGCTGACCCGGCCATCGATGGCCCGGAAGGTACCCGCCAGCAGCTCCAGGTCGCCGTTCGACATCACGCCCAGGAAATACTGGTCGATCCCGCGCAGGTGGGTGGTGGCGGCCGCCCGCAGCCGGTCCAGGCCGGCTTCGGTCATCACGGCCAGGGCGCCCCGGCCGTCGTCGGTGCAGGTTGAGCGAGCGATGAGGCCATCGGCCTCAAGCCGATCGATCAGGCGGGTGACTCCGCTCCGGCTCAGGAAGATGCTCGTTGCCAGCTGGTTCATCCGGAGCGACCGGCCGGGCGCCTCGGCGACTTGCAGGAGCGCCGAGTACTCGCCCAGGGTCATGCCCACCTCAGAGCGCAGGTCCTCGTCGAGCCGGCGGGTCAGCAGGGCATGCGCCCGCAGGAACGCCCGCCACGTCTCGAGGCGCGGGTCGCGCGCACTCAGCGTGGATTCGGTCTCGGCTTCAAGCCTGATCGCAGTCATGGCAGCATTCTACCCCCAGATGCAACTCGTTGACAACGCAACGACAAAACATGCACCCGGCGGGAGCCTGGCACGTGTCGCAAGCCCGTCAGGACGCTAGGCTTCGTCGATGCAAACCTTCGATGTCGACGCGCTTCGGCGCGAGTTCCCCGCCCTGGCCGTTGAGCACGATGGCCAGCCACTGGCCTACTTCGACGGACCGGGTGGCACGCAGGTCCCGCAACGGGTCATCGATGCGGTCGTGGACTACTACCGCGCCTCGAATGCCAATGACGGCGGAGCCTTCGTGACCAGCGAGCGGAGCGATGCGGTCGTCAGCGCGGCCCGGGCTGCCCTGGCGGACTTCGTGGGCGCCGCCTCGCCCGACGAGATCAAGTTCGGCCAGAACATGACCTCGCTCACGTTCCATATCAGCCGCTCGATCGGGGCCACACTCCAGCCCGGCGATGAGGTCATCGTGACCACCCTCGACCACGAGGCGAACGTGGGCCCGTGGCGAGCCATGGCGGCCGATCGCGGCCTGACCGTGCGCACGGTCGATATCCGACTCGACGACGTCACCCTCGACCTGGCCGATTTCGAGCGCCTGCTCAGCTCGCGCACGAAGCTGGTCGCGGTCGGCTACGCAAGCAACGCCGTGGGCACGATCAACCCGGTCGCCGAGATCGTCCGGCAGGCCCACGCCGTGGGTGCCTTGACCTACGTGGACGCTGTCCACTACGCCCCGCACGGGCCGATCGACGTCCAGGCCCTGGGCACGGATTTCCTGGCCTGCTCCACCTACAAGTTCTTCGGCCCCCACCTCGGCGTCCTGTATGGGCGGACGGAGGTCCTCGATCGGCTGCCGGCATACAAGCTCCGGCCGGCTCACGACCGGTTCCAGACCGGTACCCAGAGCTTCGAATCGATCGCCGGCGCTGGGGCGGCGGTCGACTACATCGCGTCGATCGGCCGGCGCTTCGGTGGCGCGCCCGACGAGGCCGCCCGGGGCAGCCAGCTCCGGGCTGGGATGCAGGCGATCCAGGCCCACGAGACCGGCCTCTTCGGCCAGCTGCTCGACGGGCTCGAGCGGATCCCCGGGATCCGGATCTTCGGGATCATCGACCCGGATCGCCTCGCTCAGCGGACGCCGACGGTCTCGATCACCCTTGATGGCGTCACTCCGCGCGACGCTGCCGCCGCCCTTGGCCGGCGGGGGATCACGGCCTGGGACGGCGACTTCTACGCCCAGGGCCTGATCGAGCGGCTTGGCCAGGCCGAATCAGGCGGGGTGCTGCGGCTGGGGATCGTCCACTACAACACGGCAGCGGAGATCGAGCGGCTGCTCGAGGCACTCACCGAGATTGGCGCGGGCCGGCTCTAGGCCCTGGGCCGCGGGCCTTCCGCCCGGCCAGAGACAGTTACCCGGCAGCGAGCGCTCGGTTAGCCGAGCGCCTCGGTCAGCCACGGCAACGGCGTGATGCCGTCCTCGTCGAAGGCATTGGCGAACGACCAGGTGGCGCCGTCGGCCGTATCGACCCAGTTGTGGAGCAATTCCTCGATCACCGGGATCCCCGCCGACAGCGGGACCGTGAAGGAGGACAGCTCCTGCTCGCGGCCATCGAGCGTGCCGCCCAGGGCCTCGACGCCCGGGACGAGCTCGGCGTCCACCCGGCCGGCCAGGTCGAGGCCCGGGTACCAGACCTGGACGCACAGGTTGCCGCCGTGCTCCTTGACCCGGTACAGGTGCGACTCAGGATCGACCACGAAGACATCGCCCGCGGCCAGGCCGTCGAGGATGCCGGGGGACGCCAGCAGGCGGTAGCGGTTGGGCCCAAGGACCTCGACCGGGACCTCCTCGAAGACGGGTTGGCCGGATTCCTTGAGCGTGGCCAGGAGGCGGACCGTGGGCTGGTTGGGCGGAGGCGTGCTGGACATATGGGCATTGTCGCTGATTCGGGGCGATTCGCGCAGGCTGATGGCTATCCTGTCCGGATGAAGATGAACGAT
>JBBRIV010000193.1:0-6163 GCA_038220425.1 Candidatus Limnocylindrales bacterium | reverse complement strand
CAGGGGTCTTGAGCTGGGCGAGGAGCTGCACCGACAGGAGCTCCTGGGCGGCCGTCTTGATCGCGGCGCAATCGACCTTGCCGTTGCCGGCCGGAGCGGGCGTCGACGAGACCTGGGCGGCCGGTCCCGAGGGATGGTCGTTGGGCACCGAGGCAGTCGCGCCACCGCTGCACGCGGCAACGAACAACACCAGGACCACCGGGAGGATCAGCTTGATTCGCATGGTGCCATCGTAGCGTCTGGCCGACGGCCCCCGCCCGGCGATTGGGATGGCTCAGCTGTGGGGCAGGGTGATCGGTCCGTCGTGGACGAGATGCCAGGTCACGGTCAGGGTCGCTTCAGGCAGGGTGATCTTGAAGGTCTTGGAACCGTCCACGACCGAACCCGGGGCCGAGCTCAGCTTGCCATCGATGAAGTCGTAGGCGCCCAGGATGGAGGAGGCCCATTCAACGACGGGCCCCTCGGTGGCCTGCTCCTCGAGGCCCGGTCCGGGACAGTCCTTGGGCGCGCCTTCGAGGATCGTATTGGCCTCCCACAGGCGCTTCGGGAGATCGGGTGACTGAGGCGTTTCGCCAGTCGCCGGGTCGCTGCCGGCGCCGATCGTGATCGCGTACGAACCGTCGCTGTTGAACCTGATCGTGCCCGGGCCGGTCGCCTTGTGGGTCCACGACCCCTTGACTTCGGTGCCGGTCTCGCCCGTCCAGTGACAACCGAGCGCATTGTGCTTGTCACTGACGAACACGTAGCGTTCGAGGGTGGTCCCCTGGTTGGCGACGGTGCCGGAGAACGTCACCTCATCGATGCCGTAGGTGAGGTCGGCCGGGTCCTTGCCGCTGACGATGAATGCGTCGGTCACATCCGCCTGGGTCACGTCGTGCTCGGTGGTCGTCTCGGCGTAGACACCCGCACCGCCCGTGGACGTGGTGTCCTTGACCGTGTCCAGCACGGCATGGAAGGTAATCGTGCCCTGCCAGCCCCCAGGCGCGGGGACGTCGGTGCTTGGGGTGTCCTCGGGGGCAGCGCTTGGCGCGCTGGAGCTGGCCGGCCCGCCAGATCCTGCACAACCGGCGACTCCGATCAGCAGGAGGGTCGTCGCAAGCGCACTGAACCGTCGCTGCCCTGGCTGGCGCCCGCCGCGTACTGCCACCACAGATCCTCCAACAGGCCGTCCATCGTCACACGCACCATTCGGGATGGCAAGGCCGAAGACGGACCAGCGAACCTCGACAGCCCCGCTCGGATCAGGCCACGATGCCCGCCATCTTGCGTCGATAGGCGGCCGGGCTCAGACCGGTCTGGCGCTTGAACAGGCGCCGGAAGAAGGTCGGATCCTCGTAGCCCACCTGGTAGCCGACCTCGTCGATGACCGTGGCTCCTGTTTCGAGAATCCGGCGAGCCTCCTCGATCCGGATTGCATGGACATAGTCGATCGGCAGGTAGCCGGTCGCGGCCTTGAAGCGACGGGCGAATGTGCGCGCCTGGAGTCCGGATCGCTGTGCCATCCCTGCGACCGGGTTGGGGGCCGCATAGTGCTGCCCGATCCACGCCTGGCACGCACCGATGACGGCGTCACGAACCTGGACCGGCCGGGTCATCGCGGCGAATGGCAGCTGCCCATCCTCGTGTCCGGCCAGCAGGTAGACCTTGGCGGTCTGGACGGCCTGGGCGGGTCCGCACAGGCGGGCGATGACATGCAGGGCCAGGTCATGCCAGGCCGTGACGCCGCCGGCGGTGATCAGGCCCTGCGATTCGCTGGTCAGGTTCAGGATCAGCTCCTCGGTCAGCTCGACAGCGGGATAGTGATCGCGAAACAGGTCGCCGTAGGCCCAGTGGCAGCTGGCTTGCCTTCCGTCTAGCAGGCCGGCCTCGGCCAGCATCAGCGAACCGCTGCACACCGAGGCGATCAGCGATCCGCCGGCATGCATCCGGCGCAGCCAGTCCGTTTCGCGGGGATAGCGTCCTCGTGGGGGCGAGTCGATCCGGGTATACATGTCGCAGACGATCGCGACATCTACGCTGGCCAGGTCGCCGACGGCGTCGTGCGGCTCAACCAGGACCTGGCCAAAGCAGCGGAACGGCTCTCTCTCCGCCGCCACGATCCGGACGTCCAGAAGAGCATCGCCCGGCTCGCCGACCGTCATGTCGGCGAAGACGGATCCCACGGAGGTCAGCACGTCGTACAGCCCGTAGAGGACCGACGGCGACGTTTCGGGTGCAGCGAGCAAGGCGACGACTGGTTTATCGAGAGATGTCATATTCGCCCCGTTTTCGAACAATCTGTCTCTGGAAGCATGCCACACGACTGGGCAGACTTGGCCGGTGATCGTGCCCCAGTGGCCACTGACGGACGGAGGCAGGTGATGGACGGGTGATGGACGACGAGGCAATCGCGGAGCTGCGCGGCACCATCCTGGGCGAGGTCTTCGCGCCTGCCGATCCCGGCTTCGACCGCGCCCGGGCCGTCTGGAACCTGATGATCGATCGTCGCCCGGCGGTTGTCGTCCGGCCCAGCGCCGTCGATGATGTCGTGGCGGCCGTTACCTTCGCGGGTGCCCATCACCTGCCGATCTCGGTTCGGGGCGGCGGGCACAACGTTGCCGGACATGCCGTTGGAGAGGCCAGCCTGATGGTCGACCTGTCGGCGATGCGCGGTGTCCGGGTGGACCCCCAATTGCGCCGAGCGTGGGTCGCCGGCGGGGCGTCCTGGGGAGACGTGGATGCAGCGACCCAGGCGTTCGGCCTGGCCACGCCCGGTGGCCTGATCTCGGAGACGGGCGTTGGCGGTCTCACCCTGAGCGGTGGGATCGGCTGGCTCCGCAGCCGCTACGGCCTGTGCATCGACAACCTGGTCTCGGCCGATGTCGTCACTGCGGACGGGCAGCTGGTCCATGCCGGTCCGGACGACCACGCCGATCTGCTCTGGGCGCTCAAAGGCGGCGGCGGCAACTTCGGGGTGGTGACGACGTTCGAGTTCGCCCTCCACCCAGTTGGCCCAACAGTCATGTTCTGTGCCCCGATCTACCCGATCGAAGCGGGCAGCGCGCCTATCCGGTTCTGGCGCGAGTTCATGGCCGACACGAACGACCGGGTCGGATCACTGATCGAGTTCTCAACGATCCCCAGGGACCCGGCTTATCCGGAAGCCGCCTGGGGCAAGCGCGTGTACACGATCGCGGCGGTCTACGCCGGCGATGCCGACGAGGGCGAGGCCCTGCTCCAGCCGCTGCGCGAGCTGGGTGCGCTGGTCACCGACTTCTCGGGCCAGATGAACTATGTCGACGTCCAGCAATTGTTCGACACGATCATCCCGTTCGGCCATCACCGATGCTACTGGAAGAGTCAGTTCCTGAGCGGCCTGTCGGACGAGCTGATCGATCTCATCCTCGAACAGAACGCGAACCCGCCGGCGCCCACTACCCTCTCCTCGATCTGGAGCTTCGGCGGCGCCACGGCAGCCGTGGACGCGAGCGCCACGGCCTTCGGCGACCGGAGCATGGCCTACATGGTGTCGATCGACTCGATCTGGGACACGCCCGCGGATGACGCCGCCAACATGGCCTGGACGAGGGCCTTCTGGGACAAGCTCGCGCCCTATTCCCAACGCGGCCGGCTGTACCTGAACTTTGCCGGCCTGGGCGAGGGCAACGAGGCCCTCGTGCGCCAGGCCTTCGGTGACAACCTTCACAAGCTGGCGGCGGTCAAGCGCAGGTACGACCCGGACAACGTCTTTCGCTTCAACCAGAACATCCAACCGGCGGATTGATCGATCGGCCGAGGCGGCCAGCCATACTGCTTCTCACTGGAGGAGCAACGCCATGGATGAGCCAACCCCCAACGAAGTGCCAGCGCGAACGGATCGATTGGCCGGCCTCGGCCGCTGGGAGGCGCATCGGACACTTGACCCCCAAGCCTTGCGCTTCGACATCTATCGCGGCGCGGTGTGGCGTCTGGCCGAGATCGGCCGGGCCTGGGTCGCCTTCGCGGAAGCGGCCTGGCTCGTCGCGCTGGTCGTCCTCGGCTTCGGCTTCCATGCAGTGGTTGCCTCGTTCGTCGTGCTGGGAGCAGGCCTGGTCGCCACGTTCTGGGTTCAAACCAGCATCCAGGGCTGGGTTGAGGACCACAACGCGCGGGTTGAGGCCTCTGAGGGAGGCACCAAGCGTCGTTCACCCGCGGTTCAACACCAGGATCCGTGAATGTCCACTGAGCGCCTTCTCGCCCTCGCGCTGTTCGTCTGTTCTGGCCTGTTGCTCATCCGGCTCGGTCCCTCAGCCATTCGAAGCTGGCGGATCTACTCGGGAACCGGATCGCGTCGCCAGGAGGATGCGACCAGTCGAGCGCCACTCACGCCGCCCGGGGTTGCCGACCGCATGGCATTGCTGGCCGCTCTTGGCTACCACCAGCTGGGCGTCACGAGGCTGGTCCTGCCGGTCGGCGAGCGCTTCGGATGGATCCTGGCGGCTGCCGACGCTGAGTCGTACGCGAGCCTGGTGGACGCTCCGAGGACGGGCGGACTGAGCGGCATCTATTCGGCCTGGCTCGATGGAACCTGGCTGGCAACGCTCCATCCCCGCGGTCAGCCATCCGACCGCCAGGGCCTCCAGGTCCGGATCGTCGAGACAACGCTCGAAGAGGCCGTGGCCACGCAGCTGGCCGGGCTGCAGCGATTGGGCGCCGTGCACGGGGCGCCTCGTCCGATCCGGGTCATGGCCGACATGCTCGCCCTGGACGCCGACTATCGAACTCGCTTTGGCGGCAGCCGCGTCCGGCCGATCACGATGCGCATCGTGATCCCGGCGCTCATCGCCGCCGTGGTCGCCGCCTTGTCCCTCGCCCTGGTAGTCGTCAGCCGGTAATCGCCGGTTCGTGGCGTGGGATTAGCGTCGCCGCGAGGATTGCCGCCAGCAGGCAGGCCCCGACGCCCAGCCAGATCGTGGCCGCCAGTGAGACCGTCACCAGCGCCCCGGCGATCGCCGCTCCAACCGGAAATCCGCTGAAGTTGAAGGCCATCGACACGGCAAACGCCCGGCCCATCCAGGCCGGCTCGGTCCGGCGCTGGCGAACCGTGAACAGGGCGATGTCCGAGCAACCATTGACGAACCCAAACAGGAACATCAGCAGGAGCAGGAGAGCCAGGCCCAGCTCCGGCCTGATCGGCCCGAGGGCGCCTGACGCCGGCAGGGCCAACGCGATCAGGGGTGCCATGAGGACCATCGGCACGACGATCATCGTCCACTCGCGACCGCGGGTGTCCAGCCGGCCGAACAGGAACGCCGAGATCATCCCCGAGACTCCAGATGCGGCGAAGACCAACCCGACCACCGCGTCGCCGTACCCGAGGTGCTTGAGGACGACCACCGGGATCACGATCGTGATCAGTCCCCAGGCCAGGTTCAGCACGGACAACGCGAAGCCCAGGCCGCGGATCGTGCGATTGCTCCAGGCGTAGCGCACGCCGGCCCAGGCATCGGCCAGGAGTCGGCCCGAGGTGTCAGCGTCGGTGACCGGTTCCGGCAGCCCGACCAGGACGACCGCTGATAGCCCAAACGGGATGGCGACGGCGATGATCGCAGCGGCCGGGCCCAGGATCGCAACCAGGCCGGCCGCCAGCGGCGGGCCCAGGATGGTGGCCACCACGTAGCCGCTCGAGTCGATCGCATTGACCCGCTCCCACAGCCGGGCCGGGACCATGATCGGAAAGATCGAGCGGAGCCCGACCACGCTCAGGATCCCGGTCAGCGAGGTGACGACAACGATGAGCACCAGCACGGGCTCGGGGAGCAGCCCGGCAAGCGCCAGCCCGCCGATCAGGAGCAGGCTGGCCAGCGCGACCGCGTAGTCCACGATCATCAACCGGACGCGCCCGTGCCGGTCCAGGAGCGCGCCCGCAATCGGGGCAATCAGCAAGCCCGGCACCACGGACGCGAAGGTCACCAGCCCGGCCAGGACGGGTGAGTCGTACACCTCGAGCGCGAACAGGACGAGCGCCACGCCCAGCATCGACTGGCCGGTCCGGGCCAGTCCCATGGATGCCACCACCCGCCCCAGCCGGGGTACGCCAAACAGGGCTCGGTACGAGCGGTCGTCGGAGGGATCAGCCAGCTTCACCGGTTCAAGTGTCGTCGATCAGGGCGCGGGTACGCAGCCGATCAGGGGTACGCGGGAA
>JBBRIV010000192.1:0-6194 GCA_038220425.1 Candidatus Limnocylindrales bacterium | reverse complement strand
CACGCCGCCGCCGCCGGGCCACGTCCGCCGGGCCACGCGCCGCCACGCGCCACCACGCGACCGTGCACGCACCTCGCGCCGCCCACCACGAGGCCCCGCAGCCGATCAGCCGGTTGCGGTGAGCGCCTCGGCGAGGACCGTGCCGAGCTGCTCCCACTCGACCAGGAAGGCGTCGTGGCCCTTGGTCGAGGCGAGCTCGCGATAGGTGGCGCTGACCCCGGCAGCGGTCGCGGCATCAACCAGGGCATGAACCTGGGCCGGGCCGTACAGGATGTCGCCGCTGATCCCCAGGCCGGTCAGCCGGGTCCCGGCCGCCGCCAGCGCCCCGAGTGCCAAAACGATGCCGCCTCGGTCGCGGCCGATGTCGTGGAGGTCCATCGCCCGGACGAGGATCCGGTAGGTGCCCGGGTCGAAGCGCTCGACCAGCTTGCGGCCCTGGTAGTCGAGATAGCTGGCGATCGACAGCCGGCCGTCGGCCTCCAGGTGCCTCCCAAAGCGGCCGTCGAAGTCCGTCTCGCTCCGGTAGGTGGTCATCGCCAGCTGCCGGGCGATAGCCAGGCCATCCTCGCCCAGCCGCTCGATCATCTCGAGCTGGATCGCGTTCCAGGCCATGGCCAGGGCGCCGGTCGCGGCCGGAGCGGCAATCGGCACAACCGTGTGGACGGCCGCCGGGCGCTCCAGGGCGATTTCCAGGGAAACCATTCCGCCCAGGGAGCCGCCGGTGACCACCGCCAGTTCACGGATCCCGAGAACGTCCAGGAGACACCACTGGGCACGGGCCTGGTCGCGCGTCGAAACCTCAGGAAAGGCAAACCCGTAGGCAAGACCGGTCGCCGGATCGAGCGATGTCGGGCCGCTCGTTCCGTACCGGCCGCCCAGCAGATTGGCGCACAGGACACCGATCCGGTTCGTGTCGAGGGCCAGGCCCGGACCGATCAGGGCCGCCCACCAGTCACCGGCGGCATCGGCCGAGCCGGTCAGGGCGTGGACGGCCAGGACCTGGGGAGCTTCGTCGGGCCCCGGGCCGTCGTGCCGATAGGCGATCGTCAGGTCGTCGAGAAGAGCTCCCGAGGCAAGCCGAAACGGGCCGACCGAGATCGACTCGAGCCGGCCCGTCCCGAGGGCCGGCGGGGACAATGCCGTCCCCGCCGAAGTACCGCCCGCGGGCTGGGAATCGGGGCCACCCGCTGGCCCGCTGGTCACGCGCCGGCGCCGGCGAGCGCGGTCGCCTGGCCGGTCGTGATGGCGCTGCCCGTGGCGGCGGCAAGGGCCTGGTCAAGGTCTTCGATCAGGTCGTCGACGTTCTCCAGGCCAACTGACAGTCGAACGAGGTCGTCGGTCACGCCGGTCGCGAACTGGTCATCCGCGCTGAGCTGCGAGTGGGTGGTCGAGGCCGGGTGGATGATCAGTGACTTGGCGTCACCGACGTTGGCCAGCAGGCTGAACAGGTTGACCGCATCGATCAGCTTCTGGCCGGCCTCCACCCCGCCCTTCACGCCGAAGGTCAGGACGCCGCCGAAACCGCCCTTGAGGTACTTGACTGCCTGCTTGTGGGCCGGGTGGGACGCCAGGCCGGGATAGCTCACCCAGGTCACGGACGGATGATTCTCCAGCCAGTGGGCCACGGCCAGGGCATTCTCGCTGTGGCGCTGGATGCGCACCGGAAGCGTCTCGAGACCCTGCAGGAACAACCACGAGTTGAACGGGCTGAGGGCCGGCCCAAGGTCACGCAGGCCCTGGACGCGCAGCTTGAGGATGAACGCCAGCGGGCCGAAGGCGGCCGCATAGCTGATCCCGTGATAGCTGGGATCCGGATCGACGAAGTCTTCCTTGAACCTGGGCGATGCAGCCCAGTCGAACGTCCCGCCGTCGACGACGACGCCGCCGATGGAGGTGCCGTGGCCGCCGATCCACTTGGTTGCCGAGTGGATCACGATGTCTGCGCCGTGGGCGACTGGCTGGGTCAGCAGGGGAGCGAAGGTGTTGTCCACGAGGAGCGGCAGGCCGTGGGCGTGGGCAATGTCGGCGATTGCTGCAATGTCATGGACGTCAAGGCGGGGATTGCCGATGGTCTCGATGTAGACGGCCTTGGTCCGCT
The DNA here is from genome assembly GCA_038220425.1 of Candidatus Limnocylindrales bacterium. Classification (GTDB taxonomy): domain Bacteria; phylum Chloroflexota; class Limnocylindria; order Limnocylindrales; family CSP1-4; genus Palsa-1033. The sequence continues at coordinate 4,096 of JBBRIV010000192.1, read as the reverse complement.
CGTTGATCGCCGCGGCGAATGTCTCGGGGCGGGTGCCATCGACGAATGTCGTCGTGATCCCGAGCTTGGGCAGGGTGTACTGGAACAGGTTCCAGGTCCCGCCGTACAGGCTGGAGCTCGACACGATGTTGTCGCCGGTGCGGGCCAGGTTGAGGATGGCCAGGGTCTCGGCTGCCTGGCCGGAGGCCACGCCCAAGGCCGCAACGCCGCCTTCGAGGGCGGCAATCCGCTCTTCGAAGACGCCCGTCGTGGGATTCATGATCCGGGTGTAGATGTTGCCGAACTCCTGCAGGCCAAAGAGCCGGGCAGCGTGGGCGGCGTCGTTGAAGACGTAGCTGGTGGTCGCGTAGATCGGCACGGCCCGGGCGTTCGTCGCCGGGTCCGGCTTCTGGCCGGCGTGCAGTGCGAGCGTCTCGGGACGAAGCTTGGGTTCGACGTCTGCCATGAGAATCTCCTTGCTGGTGGTGCTGCGGCGGGAAACAAAAAGACCGCGGATCCTGTCTGGATCCACGGCCCCGGGACCGGTCTGCGGTCCCGCTACCTGCTGGTCAGGTGGTGCGTGACCTCAGACCCCGTCCTCTTCTCGGCGGGGCCGCCAGGGCATACACATGGCACAGGTCAGGGCGGTCTGGTTCACGAGCGGAATGTTGGAACGCGCGCGCCGGATCGTCAATCCCACAGCCCGAGGTAGAGGATTTCGCTGCCGTACCATCAACCCGTGACCCAGCTGCCAGCCGAATTCCAGGCGTTCGTGGCCGAGCGCTTTGACGATCGCGTCGAGCGCGGCGTACGCGCGTTCCGGGCAGCCGACCTTGCGCCCGGCGAGGTGACCGTCCGGATCGAATGGTCGAGCGTCAACTACAAGGACGGACTGGCCACGATCGCCAATGGCCGGGTGGCCCGGATCAGTCCACTGATCCCCGGGATCGACCTGGCCGGTGAGGTGATCGCCAGCGACGACCCGGAGATCGCACCGGGCAGCCCCGTCCTTGCCCACGGCTACGACCTGGGCGTCAGCCGACACGGCGGGTTCGCCGAGTACAGCCGGCTGCCCGCCGGCTGGGTCGTTCTGTTGCCCGAGGGCCTCACGGCCAGGGATTCCATGACGATCGGCACGGCCGGGTTCACGGCCGCCCTGTCGATCGCCCGGCTCGAGGCCCAGGGCCTGTCGCCGGCCGACGGTCCGGTCCTGGTCACCGGCGCAACCGGGGGTGTCGGCCGGACGGCCGTCGCGATCCTGCTCGAGCGCGGTTACGAGACGTGGGCCTCCACGGGGAAGGCGGCGGCCCACGAAGACCTTATGGCCCTGGGTGTCGCCGGGATCCTGCCGCGCGAAGAGGTGCTGGCCGACAGCCCCAAGCCGCTGGAGTCCGAACGCTGGGCCGCGGCAGTTGACTGCGTCGGCGGGGCCAGCCTGCCGTACCTTCTCAGGAGCCTGCGCTACGGCGGCGCCGTGGCGGCCTCGGGCAACACCGGCGGCGCGTCCTTCTCGACCTCGGTCTTCCCGTTCATCCTGCGCGGCGTGAGCCTGATCGGGATCGATTCGGCACTCGTGCCGATTGCCGATCGGCGCTCGCTGTGGGAGCGCCTGGCCACCGACCTCCGGCCGCGCGGGCTGGGCGATCGAATCACGGAGATTCCCCTGGCTGGCCTGCCCGAGGCGCTCGACGGGATCCTGGCCGGCCAGGCCCACGGCCGGTGGATCGTTCGGGTAGCCGGATGAGCGCGCTCGAGACGATCACGGCGCGCGACGGGGAATCGCTCGGGCTCCGTCATTGGCCGTCACCCGGACCAGCCCGGGCCTGCCTGCTGATCATCCCTGGGCTGGGCGAGCACGGCGGTCGGTATGAGCGGGCGGCTGGAATCCTGGCCGCCAGCGGTCTCGACACCTGGGCGCTGGACCTGCGCGGCTTCGGGCGCTCGGGTGGCCGGCGAGCCTACGTCGAGCGACTCGATGTCTGGCTCGACGACATCGCTGAGCGACTGGCCGTCCTGCGCCACTCAGACCGACCGGTTGTCCTGCTCGGGCATTCCATGGGTGGACTGGTGGCCGCCCGCTACGCCGAAAGCACTCGCCCGCAGCCCGACCTGCTCGTCCTCAGTGCGCCCGCCGTTGCGGGCAACATCCCGGCCTGGAAGCGGGCCCTCGCCCGCATCCTGGGTCGGGTGGCGCCCACCGTGGCCGTCAAGAACGGGCTCGACGGATCGATTTTGTCACGCGACCCGGCCGTGGGCCGGGACTACGTCGCCGATCCGCTCAATGTCCACGCGACGACGACCCGCCTCGGCGCGATCCTCCTCGACGCCCAGGCGCCGGCGGTCGCCGACCTCGACCGGATCAAGGTGCCGACCCTGGTCATCCACGGCGGCGCCGACCACCTGGTGCCCACCGTCTCGTCGGAGGTTTTCGCCACGCGCCCCAACGTGGAGCGCCGGGTCCTGCCCGGGCTGGCCCACGAGACGTTCAACGAACCGGACGGCCCGGCTGTAGTTGGCGACGTCGCCGCCTGGATCGGCCAGCACCTGCCGGCTGCCTGAGGCCGCCGGGGCTGGGGCCCACCGCCTGTGCCCGAGGGTGCGGCTAGGGTGCGGCTGTCAGTGCGATGGCGCGAGCGATCCAGGCGGCCGCCGTTCCAAGCGTCGCGAACTTCTTGCCGGTTGACCCGGCCAGTCCGAGGATCACGTCGGACCCTTCGCCAGTGACGTTGAAGCCGCCGAGGGACGCAGCCAGCTCCCCGCGTTCGGTCATGCCCGGGGGTGGCCCGACGGCGGTGTTAATAGCCGCCCCAACGACCACGACCAGCAGGTCGTTGGAATGGGTCGTCGTGATCGACGCAGGACTGGGCGCGGCATTCGTGCCGATGGCATAGCCGGTCGCATCGATCGGGTTGGCCGGATCCACGCCGGCGTACGCCTGGATGCCGCCGACGGCCGTGCTGGTCGCGGAGAAGGTCCAGGTGAAGGACGCCGGGTCGGTGACCGACAGGACGTGCCAGAAGACACCCTGCTTGAGCAGCAGGCCGGAGTTGTGTTGTGTTCCGACCGCCGTCCAGCCAGGCGGAGCGACGATGTTCGCGAGGCCGCCCACGTTGATCGTTGCGAGCAGCAGGTCCCCGACGTTCGCGCCGGCCGGGCGGGCTACGAGCAGCGAGATGCCTTGGCCCGTCACGGATGAAGCACCCGTGAAATGGATTCCGGCCAGCGTGGGCACGGAGGCTCGAAGGGCCACAAGCTGACCGATATTGATGGCTGCCTGGGTCGCCGTCCCGAGACGGCTCCCGGTTGGTCCGGCAGCTCCCAGGACCTGGTCGGAGAGCTCGACTGCGGCTTGGCCCGAGCCTGTGGTCACGTCTGCCTCGACCTGCTCGAGCATGCCGGTCGGAGGCGTGATCGTGGCCCCCGTGGCCGTGCCGAAGATTCCCACCAGGAGATCGGTCGCGGCCGTGGTGGTGACCGACGGGGCGCTGATGAGCAACGAGCTGGCGTTGGCGTGCCCGGCAGACACGTCAATCGGGTTCGCGTGATCAACACCGACGTAGGCAGAGATCAGACCGGCCGCCGTGTGCGACACGGAGAAGGTCCACTTGTAGCTGGCCGGCTCCGCGGCACCCGCCACCCGGAAGTAGGTGGCCTGGCGCAGCGCGGTGCCCGAAACATCGTTGCGGACAAGGGTCCAGCCGGCCGGCGCAACGACCGTGGGTGCCCCGAGCACGTCGATGGCCGCGATCATCACGTCACCGGTCAGGAGCCCCGCCGGCCGCGGGATCGACAGCGACGTGGCCTTGATGGTTGCGAACGAGGCAGCCCGGAAGCCGATCAGGCGGGCGACTGAGGCTGCCGCTGGCGCCGACTCATTGGCGAACGTATCGACCGCCGTCACGCGGTAGTAGACGGTGCCGCCGATCGGCGCCGTTGCATCGTCGTAGGCCCACGTCAGCAGGAGGCTCCCATTCAGCTTGGTGAATGGACCACTCGGCGAGCTCCCGCGATAGACGTTGTAGCCGGCCAGGTTGGACTCGGAGTTGTCGTTCCAGTCCAGGTGCACGGCCCGCGAATCGGGGCGCGTGGTCGGGCCAGTCGGTGCCCCGGGCAGACC
>JBBRIV010000191.1:0-6200 GCA_038220425.1 Candidatus Limnocylindrales bacterium | reverse complement strand
ACTCGATCGCCCACCACAGTGGCCCGGATCGGCCCGAATCCCTCCAGGCGATTCGCGGGATCGACCGCGAGATCGACCGAATCATGTCCGCGATTCCTCGGGCGAAGCGACCCTATCGGCTGGTCGTGGTGTCCGATCATGGCCAGAGCCTCGGCCAACCATTCGAGGGTCGCTACGGCCAGAGCCTCGAAGATTTCGTGGCCGGGGCGATGGGCGAGAACATCACCGTCCGGGCGTCAAGAGAGGCCGAACATAATCATGGCCTGAAGGTGCTTGCCCGCGAACTTGGCGCTCTCGTGGGGCTCCGGCCCAGCGCCCTCGATGCGGTCGGCACCCGGCTGCAGGGACTGCAGCGGCGTCGAGCCGAGGGAACTGATGACCCCGACCTCGTCGTGTGTGCGTCGGGCAACCTCGCCCACCTCTACTTCCCGATCTCGCCGAACCGCATGACGAGCGAGGAGATCGAACAGCACTATCCGGGCCTGATCGCGGCCCTCGTGGGCCATGATGCGGTTGGCGTTGTCTTCGTCCGCTCCGGCGCCGAGGGCCCATTGGTCCTCAATCGGGCGACTCGACTGCGGCTGGACGTTGATCAATCGTCGGATGATGGACCACTCGCTCCATACGGGCCGCTAGCCGGGGCCAGCCTGCGCCGGCTGGATGGCTTCAATAACGTCGGCGATATCGTCCTCTTGAGCACGGTCGACCCGGCTACCGAAGAGGTGATCTCGTTCGAGGACCTCGTGGGCTGTCACGGCGGCCTGGGGGGCGCCCAGTCCGAGCCCTTCTTACTCCACTCAAACGACTTGGACCCAGTCGACTCACCGCTCATCGGTGCACCCGCCGTGAACCGGCAGCTGCGCCACTGGCTCGGCGCCAATCGTGACTGGGGCTACCCCGATGAGCATGGACAGATGATCGGGAGGCGCAGCAGACCGACATGTTGAAGCGATCGCGGGTCGGTTTCCTTGTCGGGGCATTCGTTGCCCTGATCGTGCCGGTCGCAAGCCTGGTCGTTGGCTACGCTTGGAAGGTGGGGCTGGTCCACCTGGATGTCGACGCCCAGGGCATGGTCGGCATCAACGTTGTCGAACTGGCCGAGATCGTCCTCGGTCCCGTGGGCGTCGTGATCGCGGGTCGCTCCCTCGGGGCCCGCGGCGGCCTTGCCTGGTTCGTGGTGATCGTCGTCGTCGCACCACTGGTGGCGCTGATGTGGCTGATCGGTCGGTTGTATTTGAGCGGCGCGGCCGGCTTTCCGGCTTAGTGCCGTGGCGCTTCTACTGGCTAGACCTTAGGTCTTCGGTCGAGTCGACCCCGTTGTCCGTGGCAGTCCGACCTTCAGCCATGGCCTCCGCCGGGCGCTTAGGTCCGAGGTCCTCCTCGGTGCTCACCGTCATCATCGTCGGTTTCGGTTTTAGACGAACAGGAGGCCCTGCGGGCTGACGAAGCTCGCATGCCAGGGTTCATCACAACTGTGAGCACGTAAAGACCCCGGCCGGCGCGGCAGGCTTCGGCGAGACGGTTCGGCTCATGTCGAGTGGGCCGTGACTGGATGAATGCCGGAGGGCGTGACAGGTTGGGCGGCGCTGCTAGCCGAGTGCGCGGGACCGATCGGGACCGGGAATGCTGGGCAGCACCGGGCGGACGAGCTGTCGCGGACCAGGTTTAGTGGACGGTGATCGTTCCGGTCATGCCGGCGTGGATTTGGCAGATGTAGGTATAGGTACCAGGTGCCGCACCGGTGAAGCTGACCGACCAGCGCGAGAAGAAGGAGCCCTGCGGCATGCCCAGCGAGTGGCGCTCGGCTCGGGTTGCGAAGACGCCCGAGTCCGAGATCTGGCCAGGGGCGGTCAGGTTGCGAATCCCATTGCCACCGCCAAACTCCAGCTCGTCGGGGAACGGCTGTGCGCCGCAGTGAAAGTCGCCCGGGCCGTTTGGAGGCAGGTGGTTGGGAACAGCGGGCGAGTCGCCGCTGGGTCCCTCGCACAGGGCCAGCATGTCCGTGAACAGCTCACCCGGGAACGTCACCGTATGGGGTTCGTTGACTGCCTGGGGTCGCCAGACCACCGTGTCGCCGGGGCGGATGCCGAGAACCAGAGGCAGGAACTCATTGACTGCAACATGGCCGTCGGGGCTGCCGGTTCCCGCCGTCATGTACCAGGTCGTGGTGCCGTCAGGGTTCTTGACGTGCGACGAGTGCTCGACCTTCTCCTCGGCGGCAAAGCCCGCCTTGACGTCCGCCTTGAGCTGATCGTGGACGGTCTTGTCCAGCTGGGCGGGCGTCGTGCCCTGGGCGTTCGCTGGGAGGACATTCAGCCGGCCGGCCATGCCCGGATGAACCCGGCAATGGAACACGTAGGACCCCGGAGCCGCCGTGACCTGGACCACAAAAGGCCCACTCGGCGGACCGAACGGTGCCCCGCTGCTGACGACCGCGCTGCCATCGAAGGCACACGGAGAGGCGGGCGTGCCGCAGGCCGGATTCGTTGGGCTCAGACCTGGGATGTTCAACTGGGTGTGCGTTGTGCCGTTGGCATTTTTGCCAGGATCTTCGTCGGGCTTGGCAACGCCGTTCGCCTCCTCGTCCTGGGCGGCGCTCGTACCGGCCGGCAGGAGCGTGGCGGTATGGAAGCCTTCGACCACGAACTGGATTGTCGAACCAGTCGGAACGGCGAGCGTCCGCGGGAAGTAGTCGTTGAAGCCCCAGTTATGACCTGCTGGCACCGCGGCCGGCATGTCGGCCGTAATGGTCACGGGCGAAGACGCAGATACCGGGGTCACAACCAGCGCTACCTGGCCGAACAACAGGGCCGCACTGGCGGCGATTGAGCCCAACAGCCGATGGCGCACGATCTCAGCCCTCCTCCGCGGCCCGGGCGGCGCCCATCTGGGGCGGCGGACACCTCCGGTGCAGTCTGGTGAGGTCTAGCACCATCCGAGGCCGATGTCCATGGCTATGTCCCGGTTTAGGCGCCGACGCAGTTGTGTAATGTTGCTCGGACGCACCGGGTCAACGATCAGCCACGAAGAGCGCGGGAGGCGACCCGTCGAACCCGAGGCGGTCTGCGACCGTCGGCGGCCGATGCCCTCAGACCGCCCCGAGGACCAGGGCGGCGTTGAGCCCGCCGAAGCCGAACGAGGTCGAGAGGACATGTCGATAGGAGCCCGCGCGGCCAGTTCGCAGAAGGCCCGGCAGGAGGGCGATCACCGCTGGGTCAGGATCGAACAAGTTGACCGAAGCCGGCGCCCAGCCATCGCGGATCGCCAGGCAGCAGATCGCGGCCTCGATCGCACCCGAAGCCCCGAGCGGATGGCCATACAACGCCTTCGTGCCGCTGACCGGGACGGTCGATGCGCGCTCGCCCAAGGCCAGTGAGATCGCCCGAGCCTCGGCCACGTCGCCGATCGGAGTAGACGAAGCGTGGGCGTTGACGTAGTCGATTTCAACCGGCTCCACTCCCGCGTCCGCGAGCGCGATCGCAGCGGCCCGGGCCGCCTCGGTCCCGTCGGCCCGCGGCTGGACCATGTGGTAGGCGTCCGAGCTGGCGCCGTAGCCCAGGAGTTCGGCATACGGCACGGCCCCCCGTCGTGAGGCCACATCCGAAGCTTCGAGAATGAGCAGCGCCGCGCCCTCGCCCATCACGAAGCCATCCCGACCCGCGTCGAATGGCCGCGCGGCCCGGGTGGGCTCCGCGTTCTGACCGGCCGAGAGGGCCCGGATGATGTCGAAGGCGCCGAACGCAAGCGGGCTCAGCGGGATCTCGCATCCACCAGCAATCGCGGCATCCACCCGACCCTCACGGAGGTCCCCCAGGGCTTCGCCCAGGGCGACGGCACCGGACGCACATGAGTTGGCCGTGGACAGGATCGGACCGCGCACACCGAGGGCGATCCCGAGATTGGCCGGCGCAGCACCGCCAAAGACCGCGAGGGCCAGATTCGGCGCCACCGATCGAATCCCGCGCTCCAGGTAGCGCTCATGCTGCTCCTCCGCGTAGGCGATCCCACCCAGGGCCGACCCGAGGTAGATCCCGATCCGCTCCGGTGCAGCCCCGCCGCCCTCACCGGGACGCAGACCGGCATCTTCAAGGGCAAGGCGGCCGGCGACGAGGCCGAACTGGCTGAACCGATCGAGCTGCCGAGCGGTTTTGGGGGGCATCCAGGCGGCAGGGTCGAAGGCGTCGACCTGGGCCGCGACCTGCGACCGGAAGGGAGTTGGATCGAAGCGGTCGATCCGCTTGATCGGCGAGCGCTCTCGGCGGAGGCCGGCCCGGAACTCATCGAGGCCGATGCCGATCGCGCTGATGATCCCGATGCCGGTGATCCAGACCCGCCTGCGCTCACTCACAGAGAGTCATTCGCTGGCGCGGGCTGGTCGGACTTGTCGGGACCTGCCGCCAGGCTTTCGGCGAGGGCCTTGAACGTCGCGAGGGTGCGCCGAGCGATCGGCCGGGTAAAGCCCCGATCGATGAAGGTGGCGAAACCGGGCAACCGTGGCCGAAACAGGTGGTCGATCGACACTCGAGTACCTGCTCCCACGGCCTCGATCCGCCAGGTCACGTCCATTCCCCTCGTGGCCCCGGCGAGGTGGACGAACCGCAACTGGCGTGCATCCAGCTCGCTCCAGGTTCGGGCCCGCCACGCGACCGGAAGGCCGAGGCCCAGGAGCCCGACAAGCGGACGGAGGGCGATGAAATCAACGACGAGCGCCCCATCAGCATCGCTCCGCAGCGCCCGAGAGCGAGCGTAGTGGGGCAGCACAACTTCCCAGCGCCGAACGTTTCGCGCCAGCTCGAAGACGAGCGCGGGCGGAGCGGCGATGTCGATCGTGAGCGTGTTCAGCATCTGCTCACGGTGCGAGCAGTGCGGCGAGATAGCGCGGATCGAGCGCCCGCCCGGCGCCAACAAGATCGCCCATCACGAGACCCATCGTCGCACGAACGGCAGGACGAGTGGCGATGCGTCGGGCGGCGTATTCGAAGGCGGCCGGTCGAGCCAGAAAGGCCTGGATCAGCCAGGACACGATGTCCTTGGCCAGGAAACGCCGTTGCATCGCTCGCTCATACGCCCGGAAGGCCTGTGTGCTGCCTCGAGAACGGGCGCGAATCGCTGCTGCGGCCAGCTCCGCCGAGACCAGGGCGCGATGGATCCCTTCCCCGGTGAAAGGATCGAGAAAGCCGGCCGCGTCGCCGACCAGGAGCCAGGCCGGGCCTGCTCGCCGAGTCACCCGGTGAGCCAGCGGCCAGGCTCCTTCGACCGAGTCGGTGGGTGGACCGGCGCGCCACAGGCCGGCGTCCTCGTCGGTCGGCGGGATCGACTGGACGATCGAGTCGGCGACCGCCCGACCGCCCCGCCGGGCGACCTCGGCATGCCACGCTCGGCCCAGGACGATTCCGATATTCACCCGACCACCCGCAACCGGCGCGATGCCCACGTAGCCGTCGTTCAACAGGCGAATTCGGGCGTCGCGAACCGCCCCAGGATCGCGATCTCGCAGGTGATACGTCAGGCCGAGGCGCGGCCCCAGTTGGGAGGCCCGATCCACTCCGGCTGACCGGGCAACGACCGAACGCAAGCCGTCGGCCCCCACGATCACATCTGCCCGGAGGGTGGCTGTGGCTCCGGCGTGTTCACGCATGTCGATCGTTCCAGTCGCCAGATCGACCGCAGTCACGGTCCAGCCGAGCCTGACGGTTGCCCCAGACCGGCGGGCGAGGTCGAGGAGCGCCGGATCGAGACTTGACCGGTCGAAGCCGACGGCTGGCCCGCCCCCGGCGTCGGTGCCGTAGGTCAAGCGGAAGGTCGTGCCAGTGTGCGTCTCCACCCGCATCGCCGGGACCGGTCGCGCGACAGCCTCAAGTGAGCGCGGGTCGAGCCCGAGTCGGCGCAGGGCGGTCATCGCGGCCGGCGAGGCAAAGACGCCACCGGCTCGCCACCGCCACGCCGGCATCCGTTCGAGCACGACCACCTCGTGGCCGGTACCAGCCAGGCGAGCGGCCAGGGCAGCCCCAGCAGGCCCGCCCCCGATAATCGCGGTCTCGACGCGCTCGATCGTCATTCCGATGGCCGGCTGGCGACTGCCACGATTGCATAGCGATGTCGAAAGAGTCCTCGGAAGGTGCGCACGGGGGTGAGTCCGGCGGCGCGGAGCAGGTCGTCGACCTCGGCTGCTCGATAGGCCCGACGGACCGACAGCGGGG
>JBBRIV010000190.1:0-6206 GCA_038220425.1 Candidatus Limnocylindrales bacterium | reverse complement strand
CCGCCAGCCGATCGACCCGGGCGGGGCCGGCTTTGCTCATCAATTCGGCAAAGATGTGGACCGAGACCGGAAGGGTGGCAGGATCCCGGCCGATCTCCTCGCAGCGGCTGCGGATCACCGGCAGGGCCTCGGCCACGTCCGCAGGCGACAGGCCGTCCAGGTTGAGCTCATCGGCGTAGCGGGCAGCCAGGCGCCAGGTCACGTTCGGGCCGTTGCCGCCGACCATGATCGGAACGCGCGGCTGCTGGATCGGCTTCGGGACGTTGACCGCATTGCGCACGCTCGAGGACGCCCCGGCGAAGGTCGCGTGCTGATGACGGTCCCCGGCGAGCATTGCGCCGATCACCTGCAGGTCGTCGCCCAGCCGGGCGAGGCGCTCCTTCGTCTCGGGGAAGCCGTAGCCGTAGGCGAGCCATTCATCGCGCTTCCAGCCGGCGCCGATCCCCAGCTCCATCCGGCCGCCGCTGATCGTATCCATCGTCGAGATCATCTTTGCGGTCAGGGCCGGATTGCGGAACGCGGTGCAGATCACGATGTGGCCCAGCCGGACTCGGCTGGTCAGGGCGGCCAGGCCCGACAGCGAGGTGAACGATTCGAACGTGATCTCGTCGGTTGGTCGCGGGATCGTGTGGAAATGGTCGAACAGCCAGACCGACTCGAAGCCCAGTCGCTCGGCCTGCTGGGCAACCTCTACCGTGCGCCGCCAGGCGTCCAGGGGCTGCCAGCCATCGTACTCACCGACCCAGCCCTGGGGCGCAATCGCGCCGATCTTCACTCGGTCACCCGCCGGATCGTGTCGCCGGTGCGGATCGCGCCGGGGGTAACGATGCGGGCGTTCAGGCCGCGCATGCGCAGGGCTCGGCCGGTGGGCGAGTTGATCCAGCGCAGGGCATCGCTGCCAAACCGGGCGCTGAACTTGGCGCAGCCCGTGTGGGGTGGCTCGCTGATCTCGATCACGGCCGATCCAATCGCCAGGCGGGAGCCGGCCGGCAGGTGTTCGACGCTCAGGTCCAGGTCAACGTAGAGCTGATCGCCGGCCAACGGCCAGCGCGCCTGGTCAGGCTCGATCGCCTTCAGGACGCGCACGCTCATCAAGGTGAGCTGGCGTTCCGGGCTGGCTGAGCCGTCGGGCGTCGACGAGCTGCCGCGGATGGCCCAGGTGTCGCCGACCAGGCCCGTGGCGAGGTCGAGCTGGGCGTCCATGACGATCTCGCGCTCATCGACGGCGGGCCGCAGCACGATCAGCTCGAGCAGCCCGTTGTCGCGTGGAGCCGCCTGGACATCGGGCAGGTTTGGCTCAAAGTCGCGCGGTGAGATCTCGATCATCGACGAAGCCTAACGCAAGACGAGGGACCACTGCGGGCGTACGCTACCGACCTGACACCTCGGGTCCAGGGAGGCGATGACATAGACGATTCCGCAACGGCCAGTGCCTGGATCGAGGCCAAGCTGGCCGGCCTGCCGGAGATGCAACGCGCCGCGCTCCAGAGCCTCCGCGAAATTGTGGCGGCGGCCGCCCCCGAAGCGGTCGATACGATCAGCTACGCGATGCCGGCGTTCCGCTACCACGGCCGGGCGCTCGTTTGCTACGACGCGTTCAAGGCCCACTGCTCGCTGTTCCCGATGGGATCCGAGATCATCGAGCGCCATGCGGACAAGTTCGCCGCCTTCTCGACGACGAAGGGCACCCTCCACTTCACGCCCGAACATCCAATTCCCCGGGACCTGATCGAGCTCATCGTCCGGGAGCGGGTGGCCGCGATCGACGCTCGCAAGGCGGCTCGGCGCAGCTAGGATCCTCGTGTGAACACGCTGCCAGCCCTGCCCAGGTCGATCGCCGGGATCGCCGTTCCACAGGACGATGTCGCGGCGGCCACATGGCGCTGGGCGCAGCGTTCTCTGCCCGAGTACCTGCTGGGCCACTCAGTTCGGGCCTATTGCTGGGGAGCGGCGATCGCACGACGGGAGGGCTGGGGCTTCGACGAACAGATCCTGTGGACGGCCTCGCTGATGCACGACTTCGGGCTGACCAGGATCGCGCGCAACACGATGTGCTTCGAGGTGGCTGGTGCCGAGATCGCCCGTGACTTCCTCGAGCGGGCCGGAATGGATCCGCCGGCCGCGGATCGGGCGGCGATCGCGATCATCCTGCACATGCGAGCCGGGGTGACCCTGGCCGACGGCATCGAATCGGTGCTCCTCGACCGGGCCACAGGCCTGGATGTCCGGGGCGACGGCTTCGAGCTGTCCAGCGCCGTCCGGCCGGGCGTGATGGCCGAGTTCCCGCGCGGCGCGCTCGACCGACACTTCCTCCGCGCGATCGAGCGCGAGGTCGCCGTCCGAGCCGGTTGCGAGAGCGAGCGCCTGCTGAAGACGAACGACCTGGCCGGCTGGATGGCCCGCTCGCCGTGGCGCAACCGGGCGGCGGGCTGAGCTAGACGATCCCTTCGGCCGCCATCGCGGCGGGCTCCGCCATGGCCGGAGGACGGCGGGTGGCCAGGATTGAGCCGAGCAGGACCAGGCCAAAGCCGATGCCCATCGGAACGTTGAAGGACTCGTGCAGGATCAGCACGCCAAGGACTGCGGCCACGGCCGGGTTGAAATAGGTGATGACCGTCGAGCGAACAGGCCCGATCTCCTTGATCAAGGCACCGAAGATCAGGAATGCGAGGGCGGTGCAGACCACACCCAGGATCCCGATCGAGATCAGGACGTTGGTCGACGGCACCACCGATGGCAGCTGGATGGCCGCGATCGGGACGTAGACCAGGGCGCACAGCGCGAGCGACAGGGCCATGACCCCGACCGATGGCAGCCCACCCAGCCGCCGGGCCAGGATCGCCGGACCCACCGCGTAACCGACCACGACGATCGCGATCTCAACCAGGGCGATTGGATCGGTCGAGTTGAAGTCAGCACCAACGATGGCCACGACGCCCACGATCCCGAGGAGCAGTCCGACCAGGGTCGACCGGCTGACCCGATCGATGCCGCCGGTGGCGAGTGCGAACGCAGTACCGACCAGCGGCACGCCGGCAACCAGCAGGGCCGCCAGCGAGCTCGACACGTGTTGCTCGGCAGAGCCCACCATCACCCAGGGCACGGCCACTTCGACCACGGCAAAGGCAACAACCCAGCGCCAGCGGGCGAGGATCGGACGGAAGTCGACCCGGGCAAGGGCAATCGGCAGCAGGATCGCCGCGCCGATCGTGGTTCGGGCCAGGACCAGGGTGGCCGGTGAGACCTCGGCAACCGCCACCCGAATGAACAGGTAGGGGATACCCCAGATCACCGACATTGCCGCGAACAGGATCAGGCCGCGTTGGGTCACCGCCCGATCTTCGCAGAGTTAGCCCGGGGGCGGTTGCCGGGCCCGAGGTGTTCGGGATCTTCCGCGGGGCGCCGGCTCGGGGGTTCGCTCGGAGCGCCGGTCTCGGCAGTGCGGGCGGGGCGCCGGTCTCGGCAGTGCGGGCGGGGCGCCGGTCTCGGCGGTGAGGGCGGGGCGCCGGCTCGGGGGTGCGCTTGATCGCTGGGGGAGAACGAATCGACCGAATCCCTTCGTTTTGATTGCCCAGATGCGTCGATTTGCCGGATTCGATCGCCTACGGAGAACGTTTCGCCCAAATGCGCCTGGCGGGCTGCCCCTGAACGCATCGATTCGGTCTTTTGTTCTGCTGGGGCGATAGTTCGGCTCGAGCGGGCCGCCGCCCGCCACCGAGCCGCGGGCATGCGCCGCCCGCCACCGAGCCGCGTACCGCTACTGAACGGTGAACCAGCCCGTGGCCATCGTGACGCCACCTGAATCCAGGATTTCGAAGCGCACCGTGCCGGCCTGCGACATGGCCGAGGCGGGCACCTTGTCGCCGACGAGGTTGCCCCCGGCAGGGAAGTTGACCTCCTCGAGGTCGTGATCCTCGGCGGCGGCGACCCAGTGGACCGACACGGAATCACGCCCGCCGAAGAGGGTGAAGGTGTGGGCAACGAAGACGATCGGCTGGTTTCGTGGAAAGGTTGTCGCTCGGCCGCTCATGGCCATGGTTTTTGGGTCGAAGGACGAACCGAACCAGATGTCCTCCGCCACTGGCTGGCTGGTCGAGCCGACCTGGTAGAGCCCGGTCACCGCAGTCGACGTCGGTCCAAGGCTCGGCACCGGCGCGAGCGAGCTACCGGGCAGCACCGTCGTACGCAGGCTTACGGCGAAGGCGGTGATCGGGATGCTGACGGCGAGCAGTCCGATCACCACGAAGATGACGACGAATGGCCCAGCCCTCGAGTCCTGGCCGCTGCGCCGAATCACGACCGTGCCGGCGATCTTGTCGTGCCAGCCTTGCTTGCGCGGGTCGAAGGCGGCCCAGATGAAACCAAGGTCCAGGATGATCCCCGAAACCAGGTAGCCGAGGGTCCGGACGCAGCCGCGCCGGAAGCCGATCCAGGTGCCGGTCTGCTCGGTGCGAACCTCGACTCCCAGGAGTTTCTGGCCCAGCGATGCGCCAAGCCTCGACCAGCAGGTCGCGAAGTACAGGACCTGGGCAATCCACGACAGCACGAAGGTGCGCGCGAACGAGGCGAGCAGGCCGCCCAGCCCGGCGATGAACTCGGGGCTCTCGATATACCTGCGCGTGGCCGGGTCGTACTGGATGGGCGAGGTCGAGAAGAACGCCGTAATCGTGTTCCCGAAGACGACCAGGCCAAGCAGCGTCAGGGGGATGCTCAGGAGCATGCTGTCGATCCAGTATGCCCAGAATCGCCGCCAGAAGCCGGCGTATTCATAGCCCGGTGCCGGTCGCCGCGGGATCGGGTCGGGCACCACCCAGCCGGGCGGTAGCGCTTGGTTCACCAGCCCACTCTACTGAACGGTGATCGTGCCGGTGGCCAGGGTTGTCTCGCTGGCGTCTTCCACCAGCAGGGTCACCTGGCCAGGCGTGTTGAAGGCGGAGCCCGGCAGGATGTCGGCCAGGATGTAGCTGGCGCCGTGAAATTCGATGCGATCGATGATCACGTCGGCGCTGCCCGAGATGGCGTGGACGGTCAGCGGATCCAGATCGTGGACCGTCCGGGCGAGGGTCGCCACGAAGGCGACCTGGTGGCCCTGCCCAAATGTGGTTGACCGGCCGGCCAGGGCGAATGTCGTCTGGTCGTAGGTGACGCCGAACCACATGGAACCGTTCGGCGGCTGATTCTGGGCAGGAATCGGGGCCTTGAAGGTGGATGGCAGCTGGCCGGCAACTGACTGGACGATGAGCACGCCACCCGACACGCTGACCACGAAGATCGCCAGTACCAGGATGGCCAGCCAGCGCGGGGTGGAGGCCCGGGTGCTGCGCTTGACCACGACGGTTCCGGCCATCTTGTCGTGCCAGCCCTGCTTGCGCGAGTCGAGGGCCACCCACAGGAAGCCAATGTCGAGCAGGAACGCCGACAGGTGGTAGCCAAACGCCCGGACGCAGCCCCGCCGGAAGCCGATCCAGGCACCCGTCCTCTGGTTGCGGACCTCGACGCCCAGCAGTTGCTGGCCAAGCGACGCGCCGCGGCGTGACCAGAAGAGGGCAAAGTAGACGATCTGGACGACGGCACTGACCACGAAGAACAGCTCGAAGGGCTGGACCAGGGAGTCCCACAGCTTGCCCAGGGCAAGGACCGTAGCCGGCGTGGCCACGTAGGTCTGGGTGACATAGTCGTAGGTCCACGAGCCTGGAGCGAAGACCGTCGAGGTCCGGATCGACGACAGGGTGCTCTGGATCAGCGGAACCAGGACGAACCAACTGGGCAGGCCCAGGAGCAGGCTGTCGACGGTGTATGCGCCCCACCGACGCCAGAAGCCGGCGTACTCGTAGCCCTCAGCCGGGCGGACGGGCACGGCGTCGGGCAGGATCCAGCCGGAAGCTTGGGGCGCCGGTTCCATCACCTGCCCACTGTAGCCCGTGGGCATGGGAATGCCCCGCCTGCAGAGGGGGGATTCCGCGGGCGGGGCTGGTGCAGTATGCCGCAAACAAACGATTTCGCGGTCAACAGGCGTGCACCCGTCAGGTCGCTACATGTCCATCGGGCTGAGGAGCTGGAAGTAGTTGCCGTCGGGGTCGGACAGGGTCGCGATCGACGAGCCAGTCTGGCCCTCGAACTCGTAGGGCGCCCTGATCACGATCGCCCCGGCAGTTGCCAGCCGGGCAAAGTCGCCGGCCACGTCCTTCGACTCGATATTCCAGATG
>JBBRIV010000189.1:0-6208 GCA_038220425.1 Candidatus Limnocylindrales bacterium | reverse complement strand
GCAGGTCCTCGTCTTCACCCGGACCAAGCTGGCCGCCAGCCGGCTGGCCTCGTACCTGGACCGGCGCGGCGTGGCCGCCGTCGCCATCCACAGCGATCGCAGCCAGCCTGAGCGGACGCGTGCGCTCGAGGATTTCAAGTCCGGCGAGGTGACCTGCCTGGTCGCCACGGATGTCGCGTCGCGCGGGCTCGATATCGAGGAGCTTCCGTACGTCGTCAACTTCGAGCTGCCGTTCGAGCCCCAGGACTACATCCACCGGATCGGTCGAACCGGCCGGGCCGGCTCGTCGGGCGTGGCCATCTCGCTGGTGTGCATGGATGAAGTGGAGCTGCTCAAGGGCGTCCAGCGCCTGCTGAAGCACCAGATCCCGTACCGCGTGATCGAGGAGTACGTGCCCGATCGGTCTGTCGAGGTTCGCCCGTTGCGCGGCTTCGGGCCGGGCGGCCGGGCGGGTTCCGGATCCGGCCGGGGCGGCGGCTTCGGTGCGGGCGCAGCCACTCCAGAACACGGCCACGCCCATCGCAAGCCGATCCGCGGCCACTCGGGAGCCTCAAGCTGACCGCCGGGCATAGGCGGCCGGGTACACTTGAAGATCCGCACTGGGATGCTCCATGACCGATCCACGCTCGCTCGGCGCAGCTGAGCTCCTCCGCTCCGTTGGCCTGCTGGCCGACGGCCCCGTCCACTGGGGCAATCCCGTCCGGGTTGGCGGTCCTGGGGTTTATATCGTCGAGCTGGCCGCCCCGGTCAAGCCGGCTCCGATCGACCACCAGCTCGTCGGCCACTGGATCGAGCGAGTTCCCAGCCTGACCCTCGACAGCGCCCGGCCGACGGCCCGTGAGCTGGCTGTTCGGCTGGGTGAGTTCTGGCTTCCCGACGAGACGGTCGTGTACATCGGGATGACCAACCTGTCGATCGGCGGTCGGGTGGGTGCGCTGGTCAAGACACCCCTGGGTGACCGACGCCCGCACGCCGGCGGCCACTGGCTCAAGACCCTGACGGTCCTGAACGAACTGCGCGTGTGGTGGGCCCCAACCTCGGCGCCCGAGGAATACGAGGATGCCCTCCTGTCGGCCTTCGCCAAGGCCGTCTCGCCGGCAGCCAAGGCGGCCATGCGCGACTCGAGCGTCGTCCTGCCGTTCGCCAATCTCCAGAGCGCGACCGACGAACGCAAGCAGCACGGGATCCGGGGCTCCCTGCTGGTCGATGAGGCCGATGGCCCGGCGACCAAGGCCGAGCGGGTGGCCGCTGCAGCTGCTGCCGCCCGGGGCAACGGGACGGGCAAGCGCGGCGCCGCCGATCCCACCCGGCGGACCGGCGTCCTGCGCTCCAGCCCGACACGGCCACGGAGCACGACGCCGCGGGCACCGTCAGGCAGCCGGGCTGCGGCTGCGGCCATCAAGGCGGCCGGCCGGCCGGCCGGACCGGCGGTCCAGCTGTCACCCGAAGGCCTCTTGGCCCTCCAGGCCGAGCTGGCCAACCTGACCACGGTCCAGCGACCGGCGATCGTCGCCCGGATCGCGGCCGCCCGTGAGCTGGGTGACCTCAAGGAGAATTCGGACTACCACGAGGCCCGCCGCGAGCAGTCCTTTGCCGAGGGCCGGGTCCTCCAGCTGGAGGATCAGCTGCGCAACGCGGTCGTGGTCCAGGGTGCCGGCGGACCCGTCGTCGCCGTTGGCTCGACCGTGGTCGTCGAGCGGATGGATGCTGCCGGGGCGCTCGAGACCACGACCTTCAAGATCGTCGGGGCGGCCGAGGCCAGTCCCCGGACCGACAAGATCTCCAACGTCTCGCCGATCGGCGCCGCCCTGATCGGCCGGACCACGGGCGACGCGGTCGAAGTCGTGATCCCGACGGGTCGGATCGGGTTCCGGATCCTCGAGGTTCGCTGAGGGGGTGGGGCTCCGGTTCGTCCATACGGGCGACCTGCACCTCGACAGTCCATTCCTCGGCCT
The DNA here is from genome assembly GCA_038220425.1 of Candidatus Limnocylindrales bacterium. Classification (GTDB taxonomy): domain Bacteria; phylum Chloroflexota; class Limnocylindria; order Limnocylindrales; family CSP1-4; genus Palsa-1033. Next base: position 4,253 of record JBBRIV010000189.1, on the reverse strand, counting down.
GGGCCAGGCGGTTCCCGAGCGCATCGCCGGCGCCCTGCGCGATGCCACCCTGCGCAGCTGGGATCGGATCGTGGACCTCGCCCTGGCCGAGCACGTCGATGCGGTCCTGGTTGCCGGCGACGTCTTCGAGGGTGCCAACCGAACGCTGCGCGCGCAGGTGGCCTTTCGGGATGGCCTGGAGCGCCTCGCCCGGGAGCACATCCCATCCTTCGTCGTGACCGGCAACCACGATCCCCTGTCGGGCTGGGAACCGGCGGTGACCTGGCCCCAGCTGGCCCACCGGTTTGGCGCTGGCGCGGTCAGCAGCCGGCCGATCGAGCGCGACGGGGTCGAGTTGGCCCGGGTCCACGGGATCAGCTACGGCGTCCGGGACGTGACCCGCAATCTTGCGGCCGCCTTCCGGCGTGACGGCGACGAGCCATTCGCGATCGGACTGCTCCACGCCAACGTCGGTGGCCAGGAGGGTCATCAGAACTACGCTCCATGCTCCCTGTCCGACCTGGCCGCCAGCGGCATGGACTACTGGGCGCTGGGCCATATCCACAAGCACGGGATCCTGCGCAATGCCGATCCGACGGTTGTGTACTGCGGCAATCCCCAGGGTCGCGATCCGGGCGAGGCGGACCCGCGCGGCTGCTACCTGGTCGAAGTGGACGAGCGCGGCCGGGTCGAGCCCACGTTCCGGCCGATGGACGTCGTGCGCTGGCAGCGGCTGACGGTACCCATCGATGGGATCCCCAGCGAAGAGGCTCTGATCCAGGCGGTCGGCGATGCGATCGAGGCGGCAGCCGATGCCGTCGAGCGTTCGATCGTGGCCCTGGTCAGTCTGACCGGACGCGGGCCGATGCATGCCTCGCTCCACCGAACGGGCATCCTGGCCGACCTCCACACGATTGTCCGCGAGCGGTTCGGTTCAGGCGAGACCTTCGCCTGGCTCGATTCGATCCGGGACGAAACGCGGCCCTCGATCGACCTGGCCTCCCGCCGCCAGGCCGGCGACCTGCTGGGTGAAGCGCTCCGCGAATTCGACCGGAGCCGGGCTGCCCTGCGCCAGGGCCAGGCCGGCGACCTCCACGACTTCCTGGCCGACCTCTCCGAGCAGCCCCGGATCCGGCGCGCCCTGGGCGGCACCCAGCCCGGTACGCCCGAGCTGCTTGCCCTGCTCGACGCCGCCGAGGCGCAGGTGATCGACCAGTTCGACGAGGCGGGCTAGCGGCCGTGCGAATCGATGAGATCGCAATCGATGGCTTTGGGCTGATCCGCGACCGGCGGATCGAGCCGGCCCCCGGCCTGACCCTGATCCGGGGCGAGAACGAGGCCGGCAAGTCGACCCTGCTGGCCTTCATTCGCTCGATCCTGTTTGGGTTCGAGCCAAAGGGACCACCGGCACTGGCCGGCGGCCGGCGGGGCGGCTGGCTCACGGTCACGACCGGCGACGGCCGGCGCGTTCGAATCGAGCGGCACGGGACGACCGGCGGGAGCGGTCAGCTGCGCCTGCTCGACCCGGACGGCGACGACCTTGGCCCGGACCTGCTGGCCCGGATCCTGCAAGGCGTCGAGAAGTCGGTCTATCGCAACGTGTTTGCCTTCGGCCTGGCCGAGCTGACCGAATTCGAAAGCCTGACCGGGCCGGTCATCGCCGATCGGATCTACGGGGCGGGCATGGGCACCGGCGCGACATCGGTGGTCGAGGTCGAGAACAACCTGGAAAAGCTCCGCTCGGACATCTTCGTCAAGCGTGGCCGGGTCCCCCGGATCAATGTCCTGCTGGCCCAGATCGAGGAGCTCGACGGACGGATCGATCAAGCCAACCCCCCGGCTGAGTTTCGCGCCGCTGGCGATCGTCGGGTTGCTCTCGAGGCCGAGCTTGCTCTCCTCACCCAGGCTGCCGGGCAGGTGGCCGTTGCCCGTCGCCGGCTGGAGCGCCTGCAGGCCGGCTGGCCATCCTGGGTGGCCCTCGAATCCGCCCGCACCCGGCTCGCCGAGCTGCCCGCTGCGGATGCCCCGGCAGTGCGCCTCCGGGATGACCTGGTTGAGCGCCTGGCCAGCGTCGAGCGCGACCTGGCGAGTGACGCAGGCCGGGCCATCGAGCTCAGGACTGACCGGGACCGGGCGATCGCCGAACGTGACGCGGTGCTCGTTGACGAGGCACTCCTGGCGGCCCGCCCCACGGCCGAGGCGCTCATCGCGGCGCTGCCCGAAATGCGCTCCGATCGCAGCCGACTGGACGACCTGGAGCACGACCTGGCCGATCGATCGGCGACCCTGGCGGAAATCCTGCGCCGGCTGGGCCCGGGCTGGGACGAGCATCGGCTGGCCGCCGTGGACGACTCGGTCGAGGCCCAGGGGCTGATTTCCGGCCAGTTCCGGCAGGTGCTCGATGCCGCCGAGCGGCGGGTGGCCATCGCCGAGGCCGAGGTCAGCACGGTCTCCCAGAACCTGTCCGATGCCCGCGCCGAACTATCGGCCGTCCCCGACCGGTCTGCCGGCACCAGCCTCGTCGGCGGCCCGCCGGCAATTCCGGCGCGCATTCCGACGCGGGTTCCGGCGCTCGTTCCGGGCGGCACGCCGGCCGTCCTCCGCCTGAGCTGGGCGCTGATCGGGCTGGTGGCTGGCATTGCCGCGGGCGAGGCAAGCCTGCTCCTTGGGCTGGGGCAGGTGACGGCCGGCCTGGTCGGCTTGTTGGTTGGGGCCGTCGTCGCCCTTGGCGGCATCCTGACCAGACGAACAGGTGCGCCCAGCCAGCGACCAGACGAACCGCTGGTCGATTCTGCGGCGACCCGCTTCGACGAACGTCTCCGCCGAGTCCAACTGCTGGACGAGCGCGCCGGCGCAGCGTCCGATCGACTGGCCGCCGCCAGCCAGGCCAGGGCCCAGGCCTGGGCGGACTGGAGTGCCTGGTTGACGGGGCATGGCCTGCCGCCTGAAGTTGACCGCGAGACGGCTGCCCAACTCATGGCCGGGACGATCAGCGCCAAGGGAGCCCTCGCCGGGTTGCGCGCGATCGAGGCTCGGCGGACCGACCTGGGCGGGCGACTGGCCGCCCAACAGGCCGCTGCGACGGCCTTCCTGGTGGGGCTCGCTCGGCCAGCCAGTGATCCCCTGGTGGGCCTGGACCAGGTCCGCCGCGACCTGGCAACAACGATCAGCGCAGCCGCCGCGCGCAGCCGGGCGACGCTCGAGCTGGGACGGATCGAGGCCGCCCTCGACGCGAACGAGGCGGCCCGTCAGCGCGCCGAGACCGAGCTTGCGGCGATCCTGACCGAGGGCGGCGCCGCCGACGGCCAGAGCCTCCGGGCAGCTGTCGCAGCGACGGTCCGCCGGGACGACATCGAGCAGGCGATTCGGGCCGCCCAGGGCACCCTCGTCGCCCTGTCCGGCCCGGGCGAAACGGTCGCAGGATTTGAGGCTGACCTGGGCGGTTACGACGACCTGGCCCGGATCGAATCCGAGCTCGAGATCGAGCTCGAACGCAGCCGGGCGACCGAGACCCGCCAGAACGACGTCCTCCAGGAGCTGGGCGCCGAGCGCGAGACGATGGCCCGGATCGAGCGTTCGGTGGCCGCGGCCGACCTGCGCCAGCAACGGGCCGACCGGATTGCCGAGCTGCAGGACCTGGCCCACTCGTGGTCCGTCACGACCATCGCCCTGGCCCTCCTCCGCCGGACGCGTGCCCGCTACGAGAAGGAGCACCGGCCCGAGGTCCTCAGCGTGGCCGAGGGACTGCTGGCGAGCTGGACCGGCGGCCGCTACGTCCGGATCCTGGCCCCGATGGGCAAGCCCGTCCAGGAGCTCCAGCGCAACGACGGGGTCAACGTTCCCCTCACGGCCCTCTCGACTGGCACCGAGCAGCAGCTGTACCTGGCCCTGCGCTTCGGCTTGCTCGAGCACTTTGCCGGCCAGGCCGAGTCGCTGCCCGTGGTCATGGACGACATCCTGGTCAATTTCGACCCGGTTCGGGCCGAGCGGGCGGCCCGCTCGATCGAGGACCTCGCCACCCGTCACCAGGTCCTGTATTTCACCTGCCACCCGGGGACGCCCCTGGCCGCTGCCCGGACGATCGAGCTGCCGACCCTGCTCAGGAGCTGAGCAGCAGGTGCAGAGATCCAGGTGCTGAGCAACCCTGGTCAGGCGCCGGCGTGGTGCATCTCGACCGCCTCGTCGCCGATCCACAGTGCCGGCGGGGTCATCCAGAAGTTGGCCAGGTCGTTGAGCCGGGACGCATAGCGCGCGCGCATCTGGGCAAACAGGAT
>JBBRIV010000188.1:0-6323 GCA_038220425.1 Candidatus Limnocylindrales bacterium | reverse complement strand
GATCGGGGTCTGGGGTCCGCGCGCTCGGGACCTGGTCCAATCCGCCACCACGGCCGACCTGTCCAACACCGCCTTCCCGTTTGGCACCGCCCAGACCGTCGATATCGGCGGGGTGCGCACCCTGATGTCCCGGATCTCGTACGTGGGCGAGCTGGGCTGGGAGATCTACGCGCCCATGGAACAGGGCCTCAAGCTGTGGGACGCCCTGTGGGTGGCCGGCCAGCCGCTGGGCGTGGTCGCGGTCGGGATCGGCGTGTATGCCGCGACCGGCCGCCTGGAGAAGGGCTACCGGGCGCATGGCAACGAGCTGGAGCTGGACTTCAACCTGGTCGAGGCCGGGATGGCCCGGCCGACCGTCAAGGACGCCGAGTTCGTGGGCAAAGCGGCCTACCTGGCCCAGCGCCAGGCGCGGCCGGCGGCAATCCTGTGCACCCTGACGGTCGACGACCCGACCTCCGCGTCCGGCATCAAGCGCTACATGCTCGGCCGCGAGCCGATCACGACGCCGGGCGGTGGGTTCCTCACCGATACCCGCGGCCGGCGCTCGTATGTGACCTCGGCCGGCTCGGCCCCGTCGATCGGCAAGCACGTCCTGATGTCGTACCTGCCGCCCGAATACGCGGTCGAGGGCACCAAGCTCGCCGTGGAGTACTTCGGCGAGCACTATCCGGTGACCGTCGCGGTCGTTGGCAGCACTCCGATCTTTGACCCGGAGAACACCAGGATCCGGGCATGAACATCCTGGTCTGCGTGAAGCGGGTGCCCGAGACGGGCGGCCGGGTCAGCCTGAGCGCCGACGGACGCGAGATCGACACGCGTTACCTGGGCTTCACGGTCAGCCCCCACGAGGAGTGCGCAACCGAGGAGGCCGTGCGCCTGATCGAGGCCAACGGGGGCAGCTCCACGGTCCTCACCCTGGGCCCCGAGACAGCCGCCGACCAGCTCCGGGCGGCGCTTGCGATCGGGATCGACCGGGCCATCCTGCTGGAGACCGACGGCCAGGACTGGGACCCGGTTTCGACCGCCGCGGCGATCGTGGCCGCCGTACGGGCGGAAGCCGCCGCGGGTGTCACGTATGACCTGCTCCTGATGGGCAACGAGGCAGCCGACTCGGGCGACTTCCAGGTGGGGATCCGGGTTGCCCTGGCCCTCGGCCTGCCCTGCATCAACGGGGTCAAGTCGCTCGAGGTTCGCGATGGCGTGGCCACCGCGCGGCGCGAGGCGGGTGGTGGCTGGGAGGTCTTCCAGGTTCCCCTGCCGGCCGTGGTCGCGGTCCGCGAGGGGATCAACCTGCCGCGCTATCCATCGGTGCCCGGCCGGCTGCGAGCCAAGAAGAAAGAGATCGAGCGGTTCGTGCCGGAGGGTCGCGGCACTGGGGTTGCCGCCGGATCCAGCGGGCCTGCCGGGCCTGACAAGATCCGGCTGCGCCTGCCGGCCGAGACCGAAGGCCGGGTCGAGATCCTGGGGTCCGGGGCCGACGCAGCACCGGCGGTCGTCGACCTGCTCGAGCGGATCGGGGTCCTGTCGGCATGATCCTGGCCTTCGTGGAACAGGCCGGCGGGCGGCCCGATCGCTCGTCGCTCGAAGCGCTGACGTTTGCCCGGCGGCTGGCCGCGGGGATGGGCGTTCCGCTCGGGGCCGTGCTGTTCGGCGCCGACGCGGCGGCGGCCGCTACGGAGCTGGGGGCGTACGGCGTTGGGTCCGCCTGGGTCGTCGAGCACGCGGACCTTGATTCATACGCGCCGGCAGCCTGGGGTCGAAGCGTGGCCGGGCTCGTTGGCGTTGCTTCGCCATCCATCGTGCTGGCCGCCGGGACTGACCGAGGCCACGAGGTGCTGGCCTATGCGGCCGCCATGGTCGATGCCCCGATGGCCGCCAACTGCCTCGAGATCCGGCCGGGCGATTCGTTCGAGGTGACCCGCCAGCGCTGGGGCGGCAGCCTGCTCGAGGACGCCAGCCTCGCCGGCCCGGTCCGCTTTGTCACGATTGCCGAGCACGCGACCCAGCCCCAAGATGTGCCGACGCCGCTCGTGGTCAAGGTGGAATCGTTCAGGCCCAGCCTGGCCGAATCCGACCTGCGCGTACGGGTGGTCGCCCGCGTCGCACCTGAAGTTGGCAAGGTCTCACTGGCCGATGCCCGGGTTGTTGTCGGCGGTGGCCGCGGTGTTGGCGGTTCCGAGGCATTCAGTGAGCTGGAGGAGCTGGCCGGTCTGCTGCACGGGGCGGTTGGCGTCTCGCGGGTCGTGACCAGTGCCGGCTGGCGTCCCCACAGCCAGCAGGTGGGCCAGACCGGGACCCGGATCGCGCCAGATATCTATATCGCCTGCGGGATCAGTGGCGCGATCCAGCACATCGTCGGCTGCAAGGCCGCCAAGGCGATCCTCGTGATCAACACCGATCCCGAGGCACCGATCATGTCGCGCGCCGCATACGCGGTGATCGGCGACCTGCACGCGGTCGTCCCCGCCATCAGCGCCGAGATCCGCCGCCGCCAGGCTTCGTAGCCCGCCTCGGGGCCGCGCGGCGCCCGCTCGCTGAAGGCCGCGTGGCGCCCGCCCGCCCGCTGGTTCATCGCGCCGGCTCGCCCGCCCGCCTGCCGCCGCCCGGTGGTTCCTGTGAGGCGACAAACGGCGAGATTTCGCCGTCGTTCAGGATCCAGATGCCGAACGACCCGCGGTTCTGGGTCGAAACCATGCTCGCGCGAGCCATCTGGGCCCTCGAATGACCCCTCTTGGAGCCGTTCCAGCCAGCCGAAGGCCGCCCCAAGCGACCGCCTGGCCGGTTCTCGACCCATTTGTCGCCTCCCAGGAACCACCGCGGGGGCAATCTCGAGCGGCCGGATAAGGGCAAGGAGACCGCGACCTGCTTTGATGGGTGGATCACCCGCCCGTGAGCGAGTGCGCAGCCATGCCCGTCAACCGAATCGCGCTCCGAGACGCCGAGCGAGCTCTACGCCACCAGTCGACCCGAATGGCCGAAGAAATTCGCGCCTTGCGGATCCGCGCCGGGTTGTCGCAGGCGGCGGTCGCGCGCGAGGTCGGAGTGTCGCGCTCGGCGATCAGCAAGCTCGAGCTCGGCTATCCGGGATCCGCTCTCAGACTCCGTTTCCGTGTTGCCACCGTCCTTGGTGGTGACCTTCGATTGAGTCTCTTCGCCGAGTCGGGTCCCCACATTCGCGATACGGCCCAGGCGAGAATCGTCGAATGGCTGCTGATCCAGGCGGATCCAGCACGGCGGCCGACGGTCGAGGCAACCGTTCCTGGTCCCGGACGACGCTCCGTGGACCTCCGCTTCGACGGGCCTGCCGACATCGTCCTGATCGAGGTCGAAACCCACGTTGCGAGTTTGGAAGAGATCATCCGCGAGCTCCACTCCAAACGCGAAGCAGTTGCCCAGGCGATAGCCCAGGCGGGATCACCAGCCCGGGGGATCCATGTCGTGCTGGCGTTGCCCAGCAGCAGGCACCACCGGTCGATCGTCCGCGCTCACCCTCGGATCATCACTGCCGCGTTCCCGATCTCGTCGATTCGCCTGGCCCGGGCACTGACCGATTCCCTGGTTGACTGGCCAGGCGACGGCATCCTGTGGATCCCGTGAACTCCTAGCCGTAGCGCAGGCGGGCGGTACCGTCGGGGTGGATATGGAGCAGGAACTGGCTGATGTGCTCGGCGTCCGGATCGACCCGAATCCACAGGCCGGCGGCAAAGATGCGCTGCCATTGCTCCACGAAGGCGGCCTGGTCGAACATGCCGCCGGCGTGTTCAAGGAGCTCCAGCTCCCGCTCGAACAGTTGCTTGACTGAGCCGAATGCCCGAGTCGGCTCAAAGGTGCACTCGAGCCAGGGTGGGTCGAGCCGGATCGTGGTCAGGAATGCCAGCTCGGTGTCGGCCTGCATGAGGACGTGGCTGACCTGCTCGACGGGCGCCGGCGCCAACTCGCGCTCCGGCGGCTGGACCCGTTCCGGCTCAAGCGGGGCGACCGGCGGGGCAACCTCAACCGAGGCGACCACCTCGCCCGGACGAGGCTCGACGGCGTCCGACGCGGGGGTCTGCTTCAGGCGTCTGATCCGGCTCAGCCGGTGCTCGAGGACGATCACGATCATGACGCCAAGGGCAACGAGAACGACGAGCAAGACCGCGGTGGGCAAGTCCATGGCCCCTGACCATAGCAGCCATTCATCCACCGTCGTTAACCCGGGCCGCCGGTCCGGGCGTCACCTAGAATTCAGCGATGATCAATCCGCATGGCCCAATTCGACCCTTCTACGACGGCTGGGAGGTCTACAACGCCCGGCTGATCGAGGCGATCCAGGGACTCTCGGACGAACAACTGAAGCTGCGGGCAAGTCCGGGCAACTGGCCGATCTGGGCACTGGCCGGGCACATGGCGGGCACGCGGGTGTACTGGCTCTGTGGTGTCTTCGGTGAACCTGGGGCGGAGACAACGCCCTTCCCGGATTACCTGACCGGCATCGGCTGGGAGGACGATGAAGCCACGCCCCGAGGGGCTGACGAGCTGGCGGACGCCCTGACCTCAACCTGGGCGCTGGTCGCGTCCTGTCTTGAGCGCTGGACTCCCGAAACGTTGGGCGTCACGGCCACGGTCCAGCTGGCGAGCGGCCCGCGAATCCACACCCGGCAGTCGGTGATCATGCGCATGATCAGCCACGACGCCTACCACTGCGGCGAGATCTCGCAGATCCTGGGCTCCCACGGCCTGCCCGAGATCAACCTGTGGAGCCGGCGCCCCGCCTGAGCCGCCTCTTGCCCAGGCGCTTCTCGAACCAATAGTCGGCGTAGGGCTCGTTGTTGAAGGCGGCGACCTCCTTGAAGCCTGCGCTGCGATAGAGCTGGATCGCGGCATGCAGAGACCCGTTGGTCTCCAGGTGGAGCACCTGTACCCCAGCCTCGCGGGCCAACCGTTCCAGCTCTTCCAGTAGCCGCCGGCCAAGCCCGATTCCGCGTGCTTCGGGTGCGACCCACATGCGCTTCAACTCGGCGGGTGCGCCCTCGTGGAACTTGAGTGCGCCGCAGCCAATCACCTGGCCGCCACGGCGGGCAATGACCAGCAGGCCGGCCGGCCGGATCAGCTCGCTGGCGTCAGCCGAAATGCTGAGCGAAGGGTTGAAGCCGGCCTGGAAGCGGGCGTTGAGCTCGGCGAAGTACTGCTCGAAACACCACTGGGCATCGACCGAGCTCGGATCTTCAATGCCGAACTGGACCGGGTCAGTCATCACTGCGCTGCTGGTGGGCGGCGGACGATGTGCCGAGGAACGGCCGAAGTAGGCTGTTTCGATGAGCGAACCCCGGTCTTACACCTTCCAGTTTCAGACAACCCCTCAGGGGGCGATCGACGCTGCGGCCCTCGTTCAGCCGATTTGGTATCACATCAACACGGTCATCTACGTTTCCTTGACGATTGGCGGGCTGGTCATCTTCGCTCTGGGCGGTGCGGTCTACTGGGGTTTCCCGGCGGTCTTGGCTGGAGTCTCGTATCTGGCCGTGTTCAGGACCGGCTTCGGCATGCGGTGGTGGGTTCGGCGCAAGATCGGACGCCTGCTGGGCATCGATCAGAAGATCACTGTCCACGATGCCGGGCTGCAATTCGAATCCCCACATACCTCCGGTCAGATCAAGTGGGCTGGGTTGACGGAAATCCGTCAGAGCGACCGCGCAGTGGTGTTCCTGACCCACGGACGTGTGCGCATGTACATCCCAGCGAGCGCTTTCGCGTCGCCCACCGAACGCAGCGATATGGTGGCGTTCGCTCGCCAACAAATCGCATCCGCTGCCGTGGACCCCAATGGTTGGCGAAGCCATCTGACCGGGCCACACGCCGTCTCGCTTGCGGACGCTCCCGTTGAGCGCGACCAAGGTGGTGATGGAGCGGGAGACGAGGTTCGAACTCGCGACATTCAGCTTGGAAGGCTGACGCTCTGCCAACTGAGCTACTCCCGCCCGTGGCCCGAAAACTCTACCTGATCAACCGACCAGGGCTGTGCACTCGATCTCGACCCGGGCGCCAAACGCCAGGCCGGTCGTGCCGAATGCGCTGCGAGCCGGGAGGTTCGTGGTGAAGTGCTGGACGTAGACGCTGTTCATCGCTGCCCAGTCGGCCATGTCGGCGAGCATCACCGTGCACCTGATGACTCGCTCCATGGACGAGCCGTAGCGCTCGAGAATTGCCCGAATATTGAGCAGGACCTGGTTGGTCTCGGCCAGAATGCCGCCCGAGACCAGGGAACCCGAGTCGTCGAGCCCGATCGAGCCGGACAGGTACAGCACGTCGCCCACGCTCACGGCTTCCGAAAAGGGCCGCTTCAG
>JBBRIV010000187.1:0-6382 GCA_038220425.1 Candidatus Limnocylindrales bacterium | reverse complement strand
GGGTCAACTTGCGATGGGTAGACAATATCCGTCCTCCATAAAGGCCTTGGTAAACGATCCGAAGACGTTCGCGGGACCTCCTCATCCCGTTGACGATCCCGGTCTGCCGCTCGCCAGTCTGGCGAACGACGAGAACCGGGGTGCGACGGCTCCGCGTGCATTGGACAACCCGCTGTAGCGGGCGTCAAGGGGATGATGCGAATTCATCAACGTCGGATCGTCGAGGCGTCAACGCCGTCGCCGGTTCGGCGCCCTCGCGGTCCGTCGGCGTCGTTACGGCATCCAGGCCGCCCACTTGGTCGGGTTCGCGTCGAGCCACTTCTGGGCCGCTTGATCGTCGGTCATGTTGTCGTTGGCGATATACGAGGCGACCGTGTTCTGGTCTTCGTTGGTCCACTTGAAGTTCTTGATCAGGTCGAAGGCCGGACTGCCGTTCGTGGCCAGCTTGGACGAGACGACCTTGTAGAGCGCGTCATAGGGCGGGTAGTCGCACGTGATCTTGTGCGGATCCGTGTCGCACCCGGGCGTCGCCGGCGGCAGCGGGATATGGACGAGGTCGACCTTCGTGCTGAACCAGTTGGGCGTGTAGTAGTAGGCCAGGATCGGCTTATTCTGGTCGATCGCCGCCTTGATGGCCTTGTTCGAGGCCGCTTCGCTGCCCGAGAAGACCACCTTGTAGTTGAGCCCGAGCCCCGCGATGATCCCGGCGTCCTCGGTCACGAAGGTCGGGTCGCCGTCGAGCAGCTGACCCTTGTCGCCCGACTCGGACGTCTTGAACTGGTCGGCGTACGTGTTGAGTATGGCCGGGTTCTTGTCGGCGGTCTGGATGTCCGGGTGTGCGTCCGCGAAGCTCTTGGGCACGAACCAGCCGATGACGCCCTGGGCGCCGTTGGGGCCGACGTCGACCGCCGTCTTGTCCATGGTCACGTACTTGGCGTACAGGTCCTTGTGGCCCCACACCTCGAGGATCGCGTCGACCTGGCCGGTCGGGAAGCCCTGCCAGGAGATGGTCTCGTCGATGGTCTTCTTGACCACCGTGCAGCCGAGCTTGTTCTGGAGGAGGTAGGCCACGACCGCGGCATCGGCCTGGTAGCCGACCCACGCATTCTCGGCGATGTTGACCGTGCCGCACGGAGCGAGGCTCTTGGCGGCGAGACTTGGGGCAACGCTGGCCCCGGCCGACGTTGATGCGCTGGCCACCGGGGCGACAGTCGGCGACGGCGTGGCCGGAGCTGCCGTGGCGCCCGAGGTACAGGCCGACAGGATGATGGCCGACACAGCCAGCCCCACGGCCAGCCGCCCGGTAAAGGTGCCCTTCAGGCTCACGGTTGCTCCTTTCAAGATGGCGGCCACCGCTTGGTGGGGCCCGACTGGACTGCGCCCATTGGTTGGCTGATCATGGCATGCCGACCGCTCGGGCCGAGAAGAACGCCCGGGCGGTCCTCGCGGCGCTGGCGGCGATGGTCCGGGAGCCGGCTCCCTGGGTAGTCCGATCCAGCAGAACTCCCAGCAGGACGATCGAAACAGCCGCAGCCATTCCCTTGCCGAAGTCAGTGAACTGGGAAAACCCTGCGATGACGTCGTAGCCAAGGGCTCCGGCACCCACAAGTGCGGCCACGACGACCATGGCCAGGACGAGCACGACGCCCTGGTTGGTTGCCAGCAGGAGCGACCGCCGGGCCATCGGCAGCTGGACCTTGAAGATCATCTGGAGGCGGCTTGAACCGGCCGCGGTGGCCGCCTCGATCCCTGTCGGCGACACGCCCCGAACGCCCTCCTCGACCAGCCGGCCCACCGCCGGGACGGCGTAGATCACGGCGGCCAGGATCCCCGTGAAGCGCGTGGCACCGAACAAGGCAACCGCCGGTAGCAGGTACACAAAGGCCGGCATGGTCTGGGCCGCATCGTTGATCGGCCGGAGGATCGCCGAAATGAGGTTGCTGCGAGCGGCAATGACGCCCAGGGTGATCCCGAACGCCATCGTCAATACGACCGAAATGATCACGAGGGCTAGGGTCTCCATCGAGTGCTCCCAGAGCTGGAGCACGACCACGAGGAGCAGGGCAATCGTGGCGGCGATCGAGGCCCGTCGTCCGCTCAGGATCCAGGCGATGCCAGCGGCCATCACGATCACGAGCGGCCAGGGCGAGCTGGTCAGGACGGTCTGGAGTGGGTCGAGAATGAATTGCGAGAACAGGTCCTTGACTCCACCGGTCAGCACAAACAGATTCGTCTCGATCCAGTCCCCAATGGAGTTGACCGGGCTGGCCAGGTCAACGTTGATGTCGGCCGGGAAGCTCTGCGGGATCGACGTGACCGCGGCACCGATCACCACGATCCCCGTTGCCAGCCAGGTGCCGATCACGAACATCCGGCGGCCGGCCTTGGACATCGCGTCCCTGCCCCGGTGGCGCCCGTCGCTGACCTTGCTGGCGCTGGCGGTCAATCGGTCGAGGACCATCGCCAGCAGGACGATCGCGAGCCCGGCATCGAAGGCCTGACCAAGGTTGAGCTTGATGATCGCCTGGACGATCGACTCGCCCAGGCCCGGTGCATTGATCAGGGCCGTGATCACGACCATCGAGAGGGCCATCATGATCGTCTGGTTGACGGCCAGGCCGATCGTGCTCCGGGCCATGGGCAGTTGGACCTTGCGCAGGATCTGGAAGTCCGTCGAGCCCATTGAATCAGCCGCCTCGACGGCTTCTGATGAGACGCCCCGGATGCCCAGGGCCGTGATCCGGATGGCCGGCGGCAGGGCGTAGATCATCGTGGCGATCGTGGCCGCCGGCGGCCCGATCAGGAAGACCAGGGTCAGCGGCGCCAGGTAGGCGAGGGTCGGCATGATCTGCATCACGTCGAGCAGGGGTGTGACCACGCGCAGGAAGCGATCGCTCCGCCCGGCCACAATTCCGAGCGGGATCCCGATGATCAGCGACAGGGCCACTGAGACGAGGATCAGGACGAGGGTCTGGATCGCCTGGTCCCACAGACTCAGAAGTCCGAAGGCGATGAAGCTGCCGGCGACCAGGATCGCCGTCCGCCAGCCGACAGAGACGAGACCCAGCGCGCCGAAGATCGCCGTGATTCCGATCCAGCTAACGTTGCTGAACGCCCAGGTGAGCGCGTCGATGAGCCAGCCGATCCCGTCTCGGAGGGGGTCGAGGACATACACAAACAGGGGCAGCGTGTTCCGGTTTGAGTCAACCCAGTCACGCACGCCGTCGAGCGTCTGGAACAGCGAGGCGTCGTCACTGTGGGCGATGGTCAGCTGGCCGTTGAAGAGGAGGTACAGGATCGCCCAGGCGCCCAGCAGCATGGCCAGCATCTGGCCTCGGGTGAGCCGGATCGCGGCCCGGCCGCCGAACGAGATCGAACTGGCGGTCACGCTGTCGCGTCGCCTCCGGCGATGACCGACAGGATGTGAGCCTGGTCGACGACCCCCAGCAACTGGCCGTTCTCCACGACCCGGATCGGCTTGGTCGTCGAGGCGGCGGCGTGGATCACCTGGCGGATCACCGTCGTGGGCGGGAACTCCGGGCCATCCACCGGATCATCCGGCCCGACGGGACGCATGGCCCAGCGCAGGGTCAGGACGTGCGACTTGGGCACGTCCCGCACGAAATCTGCCACGTAATCGTCGGCTGGGGCGCCGACGAGGTCCTCCGGCCGGCCGGCCTGGACGATCGCACCGTTGCGCATGATCACGATGTGGTCGCCCAGCTTGAGCGCCTCGGCCAGGTCGTGGGTGATGAAGATCATTGTCTTGCCCACTTCGCTGTGGAGCCGGATGACCTCGTTCTGCATGTCCCGCCTGATCAGCGGATCGAGGGCGCTGAAGGGCTCATCGAAGAGCATCACCTCGGGGTCCACGGCCAGGGCCCGGGCCAGGCCCACCCGCTGCTGCTGGCCGCCCGAGAGCTGGTCCGGGTAGCGTCCGTCGTAGCCGCCCAGGCCCACCAGGTCGAGCATCTCGGCAGCCCGGGCATGCCGCGCCGTCCGGTTGACGCCCCGGATCTCCAGGCCGTAGGCCACGTTGTCGATCACCTTGCGATGGGGCAGCAGGCCGAAGTGCTGGAAGACCATGGCAAAGCGCCGCCGGCGCAGCTCCCGCAGGCGCTGGGTGTCGGCCTTGCCGATGTCCTCGCCATCGAGCAGGACTTCACCGGCGGTTGGCTCGATCAGGCGAGTCAGGCAGCGGACCAGGGTTGACTTGCCGCTGCCCGACAGGCCCATCACCACGAAGACTTCGCCGTGGGCCACCTCGAAGGTGACGTCGCGAACGGCCACTGTTGTGCCAGTCTTGGCCTGCAGCTCGGCCGTGGGCAGGAGCGCATCGGGCGTGCCCACGATCTTGTGCTCGGCAGGGCCGAAGATCTTCCACAGGCCGCGGACCGAGATCGTCGGCTGGGCAGGATCCGCCGTTTGAGCGGGCGACGCGGTCATCTCAGCTCCCGAACCAGCGTGACGGTTGAGGGGCGACGTTCTGGTAGATGTGCTTGGCCTCCCGATACTCATCGAGACCGGCTGGGCCCAGCTCACGACCGATGCCCGACTGCTTGAAGCCACCCCACTCCGCCTGGGGAAGATACGGATGATAGTCGTTGATCCAGATTGTTCCATGGCGTAATCGCGCGGCCACCCGCTGGCCCCGTCCCGGGTCGCCGGTCCACACGGCGCCGGCCAGGCCATAGATCGTGTCGTTGCCGATGGCCACGGCCTCGTCCTCGGTGCTGAAGCGCTCGATCGTCAGGACCGGCCCGAAGATCTCCTCCTGGACGATGCGCATGTCGCGCCGGCAATCGGCAAAGACGGTCGGCCGGAAGAAGAACCCGTGGGCCAGCTCGGGCTCACTGGGACGCGCCCCGCCGGCGACCAGCCGGGCACCCTCCTCGCGCCCGATCCGGACGTAGCCCTCCACCTTGGCCCGGTGCTCGGCCGAGATGAGCGGACCCGTCTCGGTCGATTCGATGAGGCCGTCGCCCAGCCGGATCAGCTCGGTCCGGCGGGCCACCTCGGCCACGAACGCGTCGTAGATCGAGTCCTCGACGATCGCCCGGCAGCCGGCCGAGCAGACCTGGCCCGAATGCAGGAACGCGGCGGTCAGGGCGTAGTCCACGGCCGTCTCGAAATCGGCGTCGGCGAAGACGATGTTGGGGCTCTTGCCGCCCAGCTCCAGGGCAACCTTCTTCACGTTGCCGGCCGCCGCCCGCATGATCGAGCGACCGGCCACTCCCCCGCCCGTGAACGACACCAGGTCCACATCGTGGCTCTCGGCCAGGGTTGCCCCGATCCGCTCGCCCGGGCCCAGGAGCAGGTTGCCCACACCCCGGGGCAGTCCGGCCTCGACCAGGATCCGGACCAGGTGGATGGCGGTCAGCGGAGTCACCTGGGCAGGCTTGAGCACGAAGCTGTTGCCAGCCGCCAGGGCCGGGGCCACCTTCCACGAGGCTTGCAGCATCGGGTAGTTCCAGGGCGAGATCAGGGCGCACACGCCCACCGGCTCATGGACGATCCGGCTGACCGCCGTCGTCGAGCCAGTGGCCACCACCCGGCCGGCGTCCTTGTCGGCTAATCCCGCGTAATAGCGGAAGACGCTGGTCACGTCGTCCACGTCAGAGCGCCCTTCGCGGATCGCCTTGCCGGTGTTGAGCGTCTCGGTCCGGGCGATCTCCTCGCGGTCGCGCTGGAGCAGGTCGGCGACGCGATTGAGCAGGGCGCCCCGCTCGGTCGCACTCGTGCCCGACCAGGCACCGTCGTCAAAGGCCCGCCGGGCGGCCCCGATCGCCCGGGTCACGTCGACGTCGTCGGCCACGTCGACCTCGGCGATGAGGGACTGGTCGAACGGGTTGATCACCGGGCTGGTGGCAGCGCTCGTACCCGCGACCCACTCGCCGTCAATGAACAGGCTGGCCAATGCTGCTCCCCTTGCCGGTGCCCTTGCCCGTGGTCTTGCCCCGCCCCACGGTTCCTTATAGCCGACTGGTGCCGCCCTGGGCGATGCTGTTGCGGACGGTGGTTGGCCTCAGGCCCGCCGGATGCGCCGCGAGATGCGGGCGGCAGCGGCCACGACCTCCAGGCCGATCCGGGCCTCCGAACCGGCCTCGGGGAAGCGGTAGGACGGCCCGTGCAGGTGGACCGCGGCCACGATCTCACCATCCTCGTTGGCCACCCCGGCGGCGACCGAGTTGATCCCGACCGAGAACTCGCCCAGGACCCAGGCGTAGCCGTCGTGCTGGACCTGGCGCAGCCGCTCGCGGAGCTGTCGCGGATCGGTCACGGTGGCCGGGGTGAACGCTTCCATCGGGCGGGCCATGAAGCGCTCGAGACTGGCCGGCGCCAGGTGGGCCAGGAGGACCAGGCCGGACGGCACGGCATGCAT
>JBBRIV010000186.1:0-6440 GCA_038220425.1 Candidatus Limnocylindrales bacterium | reverse complement strand
CTAGTGTTGAGACTACTTGTGGTCGCCCCGGAACAGGCGGCCCAGGCCGCGCAGGCGCAGGGGCCGGCCCTCGAGCCCGCCACTGCCCGTGCCGTTGCCATTGGCCGGAGCCGCCGACTTGCCTGACTTGGCGCCCCGCCGGCGCGAACCCTTGACCTTGGGGGCGCTGGCCGGAGTCCATGCGTTGCCGGCCAGCTGCTCGGCCCAGGCCGTGTCCTCGTCGCTGCGCTCAGCCTCGAGGGGCAGCTCGTCGGGGTCGAACGGGCGCGGTATCTCGGCAGCGGGACGGGGCGGCCGCGAATAGGCAGGCCCGCCGTACAGGTGGGGCAGCGCCATGTGTTGTTCGTCGGACACGTCGGACCTCAGCGGTGGGATGCCAGCGTGGCGATCCGCCCCGGATGATCGATCACGGCAGGGTAGCGTGGAAGAGTACAAAAGGACTACCCGGGTTCGTGCATGGCCGGCCTCACCATGGTGCGGCCGGGCAACATTCTTTCCGGATGCTCGCCTGGCTCAGCCCAGGAGTGGCCGCAGGATCTGGCCCTCGACCACCAGGACGAGATAGGCGATGGGCACTGCGGCGAACAGGCCCAGGGCCGCGCTCCAGCGGCTGCGCCGGCGGATGCCGCCCGAACCGGTGGGCTGGGGGACGACGAGATAGGTGATGAGGCTGCCCGACACGAGCACGATCACGATGAACAGGGTGACCGCCAGGGTTCGCAGGTCACCGCCGGGCAGGACGCCCCCGCGGCTGAGCCGGACGTCGTAGACGAGGTAGGCCAGCCCCAGGACCGTGGCCACGATCAGCGAGCTGAGGACCGCCCGCAGGATCGGCCGGGGTGGATTGCGGAACTGGCGCCAGCGGATCTCCAGCTCCGACCGGCGGCGCACCGGGGGTGGGGTCATGCCCCGTCCAGGACGAGCAGGGTGCGCCGGGCCGGCATCGATTCCGGGGTGTGCGCGGCTAGCTCGGCGACCAGGCGCAGGACCCGTTCGATCTCTTCCTCGGTGTTGAACCAGGCCACCGACAGGCGCACGGCGTCGAGCGCTTCGACCACCCGCCCGATCACGAAGATCCGGGCGCTCAATTCGGCCAGGATCGCTTCGGCCGACCAGCCGGCCACCTGGAACGTCACGAGGCCGGCCATTGCCCCGGGCGGCGTGATCAAGGTCACACCGGGGGTCGCAGCCAGGGCCTGGGCGGTCTGGCCGGCAAGGCTGGCGACCCGCTCGAGCGCCCAGCCCACCCCGACGTACATCGATAGCCAGCCACAGCTGCGGGCCAGGCCCACGATCAGCGAGTGGTTGATCCCACTGATCCCCTCGAACCGGCGGGCGGTCGGCCACAACCGGGCCTGGCCCACCAGGTCCTGCTCCTCGAATGACCAGGCCGACGCGTAGGTCAGGCGGAGCCGGTCCAGGGCCGCCGGGGCAACGTACAGGGCGCCGGTCCCTTCCGGGCCGAGCAGCCATTTCTGGCCGGGGATCGCATACAGATCGACCCCCAGCGCGCCGACATCGACGGGGATCGCGCCCACCGCCTGGGCTCCGTCCACCACCATGAGCGCGCCCCGGTCGTGGGCGATCGCGGCGATCTCGGCGATGGGCAGCACGGCTCCGGTCGCAAACGAGACATGCGAGACACTGACCAGGCGAGTCCCGGGCCGGATGGCCGCGTCGAACGCGGCGAGCACCTGGTCGAGCTCGGCGCCCCGGCCGATGTCGACCATGTCGAGCTCAACGCCCATCCGGTCGCGGATCGCGTACAGCCCAGCCAGCCCGCCACCGTGCTCGAACGATCGGGCGGTCACGGCGCGATCACCGGGTCGCCAGTCGATCCCCCAGGCGGCCACGTTCATGCCTTCGCTGGCGGCGTGGGTCAGGGCGAGGTCGCGGGTGTCGGCGGCAATGATCGCGGCGATCGACGCGCGCGCCTCCTCCATCCGCTGGAGCACGTCGAAATGGGTCTCGGGCGATGCCCGGCCAAGACGCAGCTCCCAGTCGGCAAGCTCGGCCATCGCGGCGGCCGTCTCGGCCGGCAGGGGTCCGCAACTGCCCGTATTGAGGTAGATCCCGGCCGACGTGGCGGGCAGGGCAAGGCGCACTGCGGCCACCTTGGCGGCGTCGTCGGGTTGGGTCTTCACAGCGCTCTCTATGATATGGGCGCATGGCTGGTTATCCCCGCCCCGAGCTCGTCGCAACCACGGAATGGCTGGCTGCCAATCTCAGCGGCCCGGACGTCCGGGTGATCGATGTCCGCTGGCGGCCGGATGGGTCAGGCCGGGCCACCTACGAGACGGGCCACATCCCCACTGCCAGCTACCTTGACTGGCTCGAGCAGCTGGTCGAGCGCGATGCCGAATCGGGCGTGCTCCAGCTGGCCAGCGCCGAGCGGGTGGCCAACGCGTTGGGCGCAGCCGGAGTTGGCCCCAACAGCACGGTTGTGCTGTACGACGACGTGGGTGGCCTGTACGCCGCCCGGGCCTGGTGGAGCCTGCGCGTGTACGGCGCCCAGTCCGTCCAGATCCTGGACGGCGGCCTGCGTGCCTGGACCGAGGGCGGCGGGGCGCTGTCGACCGATCTCGTGGTGCCCCCGGTGGCAACCTTCCGCCCGTCGCTGCAGGCCGGCCTGCGCCTGACCACGGCCGACGTCCAGGGACTGATCCGCTCGACCGGGGTCCTCCTCGTCGACGCCCGGGCAACGGCCGAGTACCACGGCTTCGAAGGCAACACCCGGCGCCTGGGCCACATCCCCGGCGCCGTGAACATGCCCGTCGCGAGCCTGACCGAACCGGGTACGGGTCGCTTCCAGTCGAGCGAACGGCTGCACGACCTGCTCCTCAAGGCCAACGTCGTCCGCGGCCGGCGGATCGTGTGCTACGACGGTTCGGGCGTGGCGGCGGCCAAGCTGGCCTTCCTGCTGACCCTGGCCGGCTACGACGATGTCGCCGTATACGACGGCGGCTGGGCCGAATGGGGCGATCGCCTGGACCTGCCCGTCGACCGCTAGGTCTTGATCCCTTCCCACGGGTCCACGGCGTGGAATGGCGCGAGGACCTGGGCGCGGGCCTGGTTGAAGACCAGCACGGGCGTATTCTGGCGCGCTTCACCCAGCGACTCCGACCAGAACGTCGCGTCGGTCACGGGCACGAAGCGTGCGTCGAGCTCGCCCAGGGCCTCGGCCAGGGAGCGCTCGGAGAGCAGGTGGATCCGACCGCTGATCCGGAAGGGCGGGATCGAGATCAGGGCCTGCTCGGGGACCTTGATCGTGCGCAGCTCGGGGGTCGGCTCGACCGCGACACGGGACACGGCGAACAGGACGGTGGCCAGGTTGACCTGGGCAAACTCGCTGCGGGTGGCCAGCTCACGCGAGCCGTACTCGTCGACGGTGGCGTCGGTCAGAACCAGGAAGTGGTGCTCGGGATCGCTCAGGACATCGGTCACCCGCTTGTAGCGGGTCTTGACCATGCCCCGGATGATGAACGAGTCGGTGTACAGGGTCATCTCGAGCGGCTGAGCCGCGATCTGGTTGAACACGACCACAGGATAGTCCCCCGACCCCGCCGAGACCACCGCTCACAACCACCCCGGTGCGCTCCGCTGCGCGCCGATCGAACCGTGACCGAACCGTCAGACGGGTGGATCGGTCTTGGTCTCGGTCTTGGTCGCCGCCTGGGCCGTTGCCTGGTGGCCGGCCGTGACGAGCTGTTCGGGCCCGTGCTGGAGGCCGCTCCAGACGGCCTCCACCGAAGCGGTCGTGTCGATCTCCTCCGGACTCTTGTCGGGTCGCAGCCGGGCAATCCGCGGGAAGCGCAGCGAGAAGCCCGAGTTGTGCCGGTTGGAACGGACGATCACGTCGAAGGCGACCTCGACCACGACCGTCGGCTCGACCGTCCGGTAGCGTCCGTAGCGGGCCAGCGTGTGGGCCTCGAACCAGGCGGTCATCTCGGCGATCTCGGCATCGGTCAGGCCGGTGTAGGCCTTGCCGATGGTCACCAGCCGGTCGGTCGCTTCGTCGCGCACGGCGAAGGTGTAATCGGACAGGACGCCGTGGCGCTTGCCGTGACCCAGCTCCACGCCAACGACCACGCAGTCGAGGGTGGCCAGGGCCTTCTTCATCTTGAGCCAGCCCAGGCCGCGCCGGCCAGGCGAGTAGGGACTGGCCGGATCCTTGACCATCAGCCCCTCGTTGCGCCGGAGGCGGGCCTCGGCAAAGGCCTGCTCGAGGGTCTCGGCGGAGTCGACCGAGGCGAGATGCGACAGGGCAAACGACCCGCCGGCACTGGCCAGGGGCAAGTCGAGTGCTTCGAGCCGCTCGCGGCGCTCCGATAACGGGCGGTCCAGCAGCGCCTCGGCCAGGGGCTCATGGGCGCCCGACGAGCTGTCGGCCAGGGCCAGCAGGTCGAACGCAACGTAGACCACCGGCACCTCGGCCCGGATCGCGGCCGACGGGGCCTTTCGGCCAAGGCGCTTCTGGAGAGACACGAAGGGCATGACCAGGCCGTCCCGGTAGGCCAGGATCTCGCCATCGAGGATCCCCGTCCAGGTCAGGTCCCGGGCGCCCTCCACGACTTCGGGGAACTGGCCGGTGATGTCGTGCAGGTCGCGGCTATACAGGCGGACGTCCCGGCCGGACCGGTGCAGCTGGGCGCGGATCCCGTCGTATTTGTCCTCGACCCAGGCCGTCGGCCCGAGCCGGCCGATGATCTCGGTGGCGCTCTCGGCCGGCGATGCGAGCATGAACTTGAGGGGATGGAACAAGGCGATCTCGGCGCTGTCGAGGCGGTCCTCGCGAGCCAGCATGGCCGTCCGGCCGAGGTCGCCGGTCAGCATCCCAGCCCGCTTGACCGCCGCCAGGGGGCGCTCGAATGCCTCGGCCAGGGCCGCCTCGAGGAGGCCCTCACCCAGGCCGATGCGCATGTCGCCGGTCAGGATCCTGACCACGTACTGGGCCGTGAGCGGGTCACAGCGAGCCAATAGCTGGCTGAATCGCTGTGCCTTGGCCTGCGAACCCGCGGCCGTCTCGATCTCGGCGAAGGCCCGGGCAACCTCGGCCAGGCTGAGCGGCTCGACCAGCGGATCGTCCAGACCCTGGGCCAGGCGCAAGTCGGCGACCTGCTCCAGGACGTCGGCGACGGCCAGGCCCAGGTCGGACGATCGATCGTAGGCGTCACCGAGCGCCTCGGGCGGCAGGTCACCAAGGCCGGCGACCGCGCTGGAGATGGTGGCCCAGCCCAGGCCGGTGGTCCGGCCGTCGACTTCGGCAAAGGGCCGCCCGGCAAAGAAGATCGCGGCCACCGGCAGCTCAGTCGCGTCCAGCGTTCGGAGGTAGGCGGCCAGCAGGTGGGTTTTGACGGAGGTCCGCGTCGTGGCCGACACCCGCTCCGCGACCTCGCTCCAGCGGCGCATGCGGGCGATGGTATACCGTCTCGCAGGATGCTCCATCGCAGCTGGTTCCCGGACCTCCTGGTAGGCGACCGCGTCATCCTGAGGCGGCACGTCCCGGACAACCTTGCGGCCTTCATGCGCTGGTACGCCGATCCCGAGGTCTCCCGCCTCACCCGCTACCAGGAAGGGCCAATGGCCCGGCCCGAGATCGAGCGCTTCTTCCAGGCCCGCGTCCTGGGCAGCGACTCGCTGGCCATGGCCATCCACGAGAAGGCCACCGATCGACTCCTGGGAACCTGCGCGTTCAGTCAGCTCGATGGCGAGAACGGCTCGGCGCTCTTCCACATCACGATCGGTGAGAAAGACGTGTGGGGCAAGGGCTTCGGGACCGAGGCCACTCGGCTGATGGTGGAGCATGCCTTCGAGCGACTCCGCCTGCATCGGATCGGGCTGAGCGTCTTCGCC
The DNA here is from genome assembly GCA_038220425.1 of Candidatus Limnocylindrales bacterium. Lineage (GTDB taxonomy): Bacteria > Chloroflexota > Limnocylindria > Limnocylindrales > CSP1-4 > Palsa-1033. The sequence goes on along the minus strand of JBBRIV010000186.1, from coordinate 587 downwards.
TTCAACGGCCGGGCGATCCGGGCCTACCAGCGAGCCGGCTTCGTGATCGAGGGCCGTGCCCGCGAGGCAATCCGGCGCGACAACCGCTGGTGGGACGAGGTGGAGATGAGCATCCTCGACAGCGACTGGCGCGCCCAGCAGGCGGCGGCGGCCGAGGCGGCCGGTGGTGCGGCCGGGGCGGGGGCCGGTGGCGCTGGCGGCCCGGACACTGGCTCGGGCGTTCACGAGGCGCCATTGACTGACCCGGCCACCGGGCGAACGCTCGACACGCCGACCATCGAAAGGATCCACTGACATGTCGAGTTCTGGGCCAGCTGCCGATACGGCGCGCGCCGCGTTCCTCGAGGCGATGGAGGCCAAGGGCCACGCCGTGGAGAATGCCCGGGTCGCGGTTGCGGGGCTGGAGGCCGCGTTTGCCTCCGGGGCGCTGGTCCGGACGCCCCTCCTCGACCAGATGCTGGGCGACCTGGGTCGGGCCCTCGAGCAGGACGACGGACAGAAGCTCGGCGGTAAATCGGCCGAGGCGGCGCGGTTCGTCATGCGCGCCATCGCGCGCGAGCTGGCCAACGCCTGAGGTTGCGGGGCGG
>JBBRIV010000185.1:0-6465 GCA_038220425.1 Candidatus Limnocylindrales bacterium | reverse complement strand
CTCCTCACCGCCGGGATCGACCCGGAGCGCGTTCCTGTCGAACTTGGTGGTGGCGCCCATCCGCCGCAGTGTAGACCCGCCGTTACGACCCGGAACGGTCGGAGTGCGCCCAGCGTCGGGCTGGGTCGTTGGCGTTAGGCCAGCGTTGACCGGGCGAATAGCCCAACCTGCGATCTTCGCCCGACTGGCACCAGCCGGCCCGGCCGCCCGACCCGCAGGTAACCTCATCGGGCGTGACAGGAGGTTTCGTCGAGTGGCCGTCATGCTCGTTGCCAGCGCCGTCGGTCGGCGGATCCCGGTCGCCGTGACCACCGCTGATCCAGTCTCGCGGGCCGGCATTGCCAGCCAGCTCCGTGGCAGCCAGGTCATCGAGGTGGTCGAGGAGTCGCGACTCGACCTCGACGCGCGATCCGAAGCGGTCGCCGTCGTCGTCGCGGACCAGTGGGAAGAAGACACGGCGAGGACGATCCGAGGGTTGCGCCAGCGCGGCCTGGAGCGGGTCGTCCTGCTCGTGACCCGCCTGGACGACCGGGGCCTCCTGGCAGCCGTCGAGGCCGGCGCCTGCGGGATCCTGCGCCGGCAACAGGCGACCCCCGCCAACCTGATCGCGGCGATCCGCTCGGCAGCCGCCGGTGAGGGCACCCTGCCGCCCGACCTGCTCGGCCGGCTCCTTGACCAGGTCGGCCGGCTCCAGCGCCAGGTCCTGAAGCCGCGCGGGCTGACTATCGGTGGGCTGTCCGAGCGCGAGATCGGCGTCCTCAAGCTGCTCGCTGACGGCCTGGATACGGCCGAAGTCGGTGAGCGGCTCTTCCTGTCAGACCGGACGGTCAAGACGATCGTGCACGACGTCACGAGTCGCCTGGAGCTGAGCAACCGGACCCACGCCGTGGCTCATGCGATCCGCCTCGGACTGATCTGAACCAGTCCGGGGTCGGGGTCTACCCGGGCCGGCCGGGGCCGTGCCGACAGAAGCGGCGCCCGCCGGGCCGCTGGGCCGGCGCGAAGCGGCGCCCGCCTGGCCGACCGGGGGCGGCGCCCGCCGGGCCGCTGCCAAATGCCGCCACCAGCGACCGTAGGGTCGAACTTCGACCTTTTCAGTGCCTGATCCGGGCCCGATTAGCGCTGGCCACGCACGAATCGGCGGGGGTGTTCGCTCAAACCGGCCCTGATCCGACCCGATCCGACCATACGGCCGCTCCCAGCGGCATTTGGCACAACGACGGTCGCGACCCTGCCCAAAGGGCACTGGCCCCAGTGGAGCGTCCCGACCGTCCCCCTGGGAACCCCCGTCCGACCCGAGTTCAGCCCTCGGTCTCGGGCGCTTCGTCCTCGGATTCCTCGCGCTGGACGAATTCGCCCTGGGCCTCTTCTTCCTCCTCTTCGCCCTCGCGCTGGACGAATTCGCCCTGGGCAGTCGGCTCCTCGTCGTCGTGGCGCTGAACCGACTGGAGCTGGGGGGCTGGTGCGTTGGCCGCCGGCGGTGCCGCCATGATCCGCGCTGCGCTCTGCTCGGCTGCCTGCTCAAAGCGATCGTCGGGGTGGCTCAGCTTGATCCCGCCGGGAGCCGCCGTCCCATCGACTGGTCCGGAGCGCTGCTGGACGACGTGAGTAAGTTCGTGTGCGATGGTGCGCTGGCCCGTTGGCGAGCCCGGATCGTAGCGGCCACCGGCGAAGACGATGTCGTTGCCGACCGTGTAGGCGTGGGCGTTGACCGAGCGCGCGGATTCAGAGGCCTGGCCATCGGTGTGGACCCGGACGCCGCTGAAGTCCTGTGCGAAACGGCCCTCCATGTCGGTTCGGATGCCGTCCGCGAGCGGCTCGCCGCCACCGCCCCCGACCACGTCCTTGACCGACGAGCGCCGCGTTGACTCCTCGTCCTCGAGCAGCTGGGCGACGCCGGCGTTGCCGGCACTGCGCTGGAGCTGGAGCATCGCGTCGTGGCCGAGATGCCCCGCATCCCCCGCCGCCAGCGCCCGACCGACCTCGCCGGCCGAGTCGTGCTCAGGGCCTCCGGTTACGCCTTTCGACTTGCCCAGGTCCACCGTCTCGACGTCGTAGTTGTGCATCAGGACCTCCATTCTGGCTGGTCAATCATGATCGATCTGTCGCCGCCGCGATCGTCCCAGGCGGATCGGGTATCCGCCCAAGAACCCGGCGTTCCCAATGAATTCCTGCCCCGCTGGCCGTGACGTCCCACAGATCGACCACCATCCCTTCGCGCCCTGCGTCGTCGACGTCAATCACATACGTGCAGAAGGAGAAGTGGTCGCCAAGCGCGTCATGGGCGAGGATCGGGTCGACATATCCGGCAAGGCCGCGGATCGTCTCGGGTGCGACCACCGACCCCAGGTCTTCGGGACTGCGGATGATGCCCGCCACCTGCTCCCCGGCCTGGTAGTCAACGAGCAGTTCGGCAACGTCCCGGAGCGGTAGCCGCCCTGCGGCCCTGCCCCATAGGGTGACCAGGTCTGCCGGGACGCCAAGGTCAAGGTCGGGCGAGCCGGCGCCGATGGCAAACCCCCGTCCAGGGGAGGGCGGATCCTCCATGACGTCCATCGACACGTTGAAGATCCGGAGCGCATCGACGCTCGTGGGCGGCCGCCGCCTGGGCTCGACCAGCCAGTCCCAGCGCGACGTCGAGACGAGGACAGCCTGGGAGCGCAATTGAGATCCGAGCAGGACGTCGCCGGGCTGAAGGACGTGATCCCGGATCAGCCGACGCGCCAGGTCTCCAGTTGCCTGGCCGCTCATGGCGGGTACTCGGCGAGGACCGTTCGTCGGACCAGGTCGACGTTGGCCAGTTGCTTCAGATTGGGGACCGTTGCGTACTGTGGGTAGCGGACGCGGACGAACTCTTCGAGTTGCTTGTCGGTCTGTGCCTGGAGCAACTTGCGGTACGCGTCGGGGACGGCCTTCTGTGTCTCGAAATCGAGGCGGTTGAGGAACTCGCGCTGGGCAGCGAAGGCCTGGAATTCCTTGTGAAAGCCGTCGATGGCCGTCCCGTGCTCTTCCTGGATCAGGTGCGTACTCTCGTGAATGATGGTCGCGGCGACCTCGGTCACGGATCGGCCCGCTCGAACGAACAGGACCCCGAGGGCCGGGTAAAATCCGCCATTGTTCTTGAGCTTGCGCTTCGTCGTGATGAGCTCCTCAGCCGTCTGCTCGCTGAAGACGGACGTGACTGCCTCTTCGGTATACGGGTAGATCCGGCCGTTGAGGCTGGCGATAAACCGCCCCCAGGATCGGCCCAGAACCCGTTCGATCTCGTTGGTGATGATCGCCTGGTCCGCCGCTGCGAAGCGGATCCGGTCACCGGTCAACTCGACCTGCTTGACCGCCAGGGCGACCGGGTCAGTGGCCGCCTCGTCACCCAATTCCCTGACGTTGAAGGATGTGGCGTACGCAGCGATCATCAGCTCGAGTGATTCGAGTTTGGCCAGGAAGTCTCCGTAGGCCGACGCGTCAGGCGACTCCTTGGCACTGATCACCTGGCCAGCCGCTTCGACCTCGAGCGCCGCTGCGTCAACCTGGGCGAGTGCCCGGAGCTGGTCCTCGGGAACCGGCGTCCGCTTCTCAAGGACGACCCGCGCAGCGGCCACCTTCGCTCGCACCAATCCCGGCTCAGAAGCGATATCGAGGCGGAAGCCAGGCTTGAACCGAGCCGTGAGTTGATGGGCCTGACCGTCCATTCCGACTCGGTGGGCAATCAAGGCCCGTCGATCCCCACGGGCAGCCTCCCGCCGTCTGTCGGCAAGCGTCTTGGCTGCGGCTGGCGACCGCTTTGCTTCCCGCCCCAGGAGGGCGTCGACCTTCTGCAGCCGCGCCTGGTAGAACTGGACAATCTGGTTTCGTTGCTCACTCCAGGCTGCCTCGACGGGGCCTGATTCGGGCTTCGGGCTCGCGTTCTTCCCGCGTCCATCGCCGACGTTGCCCTGCTCCCAGGCAATCGCGGCCAGCGCCCGAGCCATTGCTCCAGAAGCAAGCGCGTCGAGCGTCGTGAGGACCTGGCCCTGAATTTCCGCAAAGATGGCCGGCCGCTCGGCAAGCGGTGCGGCGTTGGCCTTGGCCATCGAAGTCCGGATCACTGCCTTCTGCATCCGGATCATCGCAAGGTCGCCGGCCTCGCCGTGGGTCTTGGCCTTCGACGCGACTTCGTACATCAAGACCGTGGACATGGCTTTGTACTCGGCGTTGGTGATTGCTCCCCCGGACCGCAGAGGCAGAGTTGAGAAGGCAGCACTGATCACCTCCCGCGGGATCAGATGTTCGGACTCCATCCGCCAGAGCGGAACGTTTTTCGCATCCTTCTTTGGGCGGAGGCGTCGGAACTGATCCTTGTGCGGAGATACCTGTCCAATGTGGGGCGCGTGGTCACCCGGGGCCAGACCCGCCTTCATCCCCTTCTGGGCGACCCCGACCATGCTTCGGATCAGGGCCTTGCCCTGGGACTTGAGTTTCGCGGCCTGACGGACCAGCTTCGTGTCTGGCTTGCCAGTCACGAGCGTCTTGAGGATCGCCTGGTGCTGGTCCATCGTCGCCTTGAAGTCGGCGGCAAGGGCATCAAGCTCGGCTCCGAGGCTCGCTTCGGTAACCTTCTGCTTCCTTGAAGCCACAAACAGGACGGCCGGATTGCCTCGCTCCGTGAACAGCGCGTGCGATTCCCCGTCGACGTCAAATGAGCTTCGGAAGGCCACTCCGCGCATCAGCGCGATCTGCCGCTGGAACCACAGCGAGGCCCAGTCGGCCTTGCCCTTAACCCAGTCCTTGCTGGCCGCGCCCTTGCCGATAGCCGAGTTGGTCCCCTTGGCGATCTTGTCCTGGGCCCACTTCCGGCCGGTGTCTGCCTGGCTTTTGACCCAGGCCTTGCCGGCGGCGGCCTTGCTCGAGACCCACTGCCGGCCGGCTTCGGCCTTGGACCCGATCCACTTCTTTCCGCTGTCGATCTTGCCCGAGACCCGGGCGGCGCTCTTGCCGGCGATTCGCTTGACGCCCTTGACCGAGGCGTCGATCACGCCGTCAATCGCGGAGTTGATCGGCTTGCGAATCGTGTCGAAGACCTCGCGGACCTTGGTACCGATGCCGCCCAGGCCCAGGAGGCTGGCCAGGAAGCTGATCGCGAGGGGCAGGATCTTGGCCAGGACGCCCTCGATCTTGGTGGCCACGTCACCAACCCCACCGGCGACAATCGCCTCGACCGAGTCGAGGACAGCGTTGACCAGGTCAATGATCTGGCTGCCTCGTTCGACGAAGAACATGATGATGTCGTAGATCGCCTTGCACGCCTTGATGAACGCCGAGGCGGGATTGAGCAGGCTCAGCACCCAGGTGATCCCGGCGACCACGACCTTCTCGATGACAAAGCTCTGGAGCATCTCCCAGGCCTGGTCCTTGAGCGCTCCGAGCTCGTCGGTAATGAACCGCCACAGGGCGATCGGCCCTTCCGAGACAAGTGCCTGGAAGATGTCGACGGTCTTCTCGACCTTGCGAGTTGCCGGTTCGCCGATCTTGCGCACGACCCGGGCCCGGATGCTGCTGTAGGTCAGGCCGAGGAGCTGCAGGACCACCCCGAGGATGCCCTTCAGGTCGAAGTTCTCGGGGGCGGTAATGCCCGCTTCGCCGAGGGTCCCGAAGAGCCAGCCCTCGAGTCCCTCCTTCAGGTGCTGGCCGATGTTCTCCCTGAACTGGCTGATCCCAGAGCCCACGGCCGATACGAGATTCTCAAGGAACCGAATCGGGTGGGCGATGATCGAGCCGATCGCGGCAGCGGCCCGGGCGAGCACGCTGAAGAGCATGTCCTTGAGCTTGCCGATCGTCTGGATGACGCCCTTGACCGCCTCCTTGACCTTGGTCACCAGGCCCTTGTTCTCCTCCTGGAGCTCGCTGATCCGGGAATCGATCGCGTCGCGGCCCGCGACGTACTTATCGGCGATCGCCTGGACGAGGGCGTCCTGCTTGGCCGAGACTTCATCGGTCAGCTCACTGAACTTGGCCTGAATGTCGGTCTGGGCCTGGGTGGCGATCTCCTGCAGTTCCGTTGGCTGACGCTTGACGAAGTCGGCCACATCGGCGACGCCCTTGGCGATCCGCTCGTGTGCGGCAGTCAACTCGGTCCCAACGAGGTCGGCGACCCGGCCGATCACGTCGTTCATGTCGGACAGGTAGCGGGTCTTGCCGTCCTCGTAGAACTTGTTGACCTCGTCGGGCATGTCGAAGAGCTTGTCCTTGCCCCAGCGCAACTTGCCCCGCCAGCCGCGGTAGCGTTCGTGCTTGTAGCTGCGCATCTGCGTGCCGACGTACGACTCGAACGCGCGTCGGGCGGCAGCCTCCCCGGCATCGAACGCCGTCGCCACCTTCTCGTCGAGCCCATCGAGGATGACCGTGACGTCGGCCTTGGCCATGTTGTAGATCGACTCGACGGCACTCGAGATCTCGGCTCGCTTGGCCTCGTGGAGCGCCTTGGCACTC
>JBBRIV010000184.1:0-6477 GCA_038220425.1 Candidatus Limnocylindrales bacterium | reverse complement strand
GTCGGCAGCGATCAGCGGCTTCGTGTTCATCGGCCAGGTGGAGCTGCGGGCCGCGCTGGGCTACCAGACCAGCCCCCAGGTCCAGGTCACCGTGTTCATCCTGCTCTTCGTGTACGCCCTGTTCGTGGGCAGCTTCGCCCGGGTTGGCCGGCGCGTCCGGAATGACCTGGCCACTTTGATCGAGTTCACCAGCGTCCTGTCTCGCCAGGAATCACCAACCCGGATCGTGCAGGCCCTCGACGCCCGCCTGCGCGAGCTGCTCGGCGCCCGGGTCCGCTCGGTCGCCCTGCGCCGGCCCGACGGCGGCTACGACATCCTGCGCTGGCGGAGCTCCGAGACCCGCTCGATCGAGCCCGGCGCCGTGTCCGGCGTCAGCCGCTTCACCGGGCGCGACATCGAAGCCGACTTCCACGAGCGCCGCGCCGTCACCTTCAAGATCACCCCGGGTCGCGACGACGGGATCATCGCCGGCCTGGGCCTGCCCGCCTGGGTTCGCTCGATCACGATGGTCCCGATCCATTCGGACGGCGGCCTGTCGGGCTTCCTGCCGGTCCTCTGGGAATCGCCCCGCCTGCCCAGTGCCGACGAGCTCGAGCTGCTCCACGGCCTGGCCGACCAGACCGGCCTGGCCTTTGCCCAGGCCCACCTCCAGCGCGCTCGCGAGCTGGCTGCCACCGACAACCTGACCGGCCTGGTCAACCATCGCTCGTTCCAGGACCTGCTCAAGCGCCAGATCCGCGACGCCGAGGCCCATGCCGGCCACTTCGCCGTTCTGTTCTGCGACCTCGACCGCTTCGAGGAGCTCAATGACCGGCACGGCCACGCGGTTGGCGACCTGGTCCTGCACCGCGTCGCGGGCACGCTCAAGGCCGGCGCCCGGAACAAGGATGTCGTGGCCCGCTACGGCGGCGACGAGATCGCCCTGATCCTGCCGGACCTGGATCGGGCCCAGGCCGCCGAGGTCGCCGAGAGGCTGCGCGCCTCCGTCCGCACGGCAGAAGGCGGGATGGGCGTCGACCTGACGATCGGGATCGCGGCCTACCCTGACGATGCGATCGACCAGGCCGAGCTGATGGCCCGGGTCCACGCTGCCACCTACGCCGGCAAGCGCCGCGGGCGGGGCACGATCGTGCAGGCCATCGAGGTCGCCTCCGAGCCGTAGGGCCCGACCGCACGGCCCGCGCCGGCCGCGCTGCCCCGCTGCCCGCGCTCAGTGGTCGGCGATCTTCTCCGCCAGTGAGCGCCCGGTCGGCGGCTTGCCGGATCGAGCCGTACGCGCATCGAGCCGGAGCAGTGACTCCTGGGTGAACCGGACGCCCAGCCATCGAAACGGCTCAGGCTCCCAATTGGGTGAGCGGTGGTTGACCAGGGGCAATTCGGTCAGCTCGTTGCGCTCACCCCTGATCAGCCCGGCCAGGACCCGCCCGGCCAGGTTTGCCGTCGACACGCCGTGTCCGGTATACCCCCGGCCCGCGGCGATCCCCTGGCGGGGATCAAACGAGAACGAGGGGATCCAGTCGCGGGGCATGCCCAGCGGGCCACCCCAGGCGTGCCCGAAGCCGATCCCGCGGATGGTTGGGAACCAGGCTTCGACCATCGTCCGGAGCAGGGCATGCGTCCGGGCATCGCGGTCGAAGGCCGGCCGGATCGTGGATCCAAAGCGATACGGGGCACCCCGGCCGCCGAACAGGATCCGGCCGTCGATGGTCCGCGACAGGTAGTCGACCGACAGGCGGTACGACCCGACCACCTCCCGGGCACGCCAGCCGATCGTGGCCCAGTCGCTCTCGGACACGGGCTCGGTCAGGACGATCAGCGAATAGAGCGGGAGCAGGGTCCGATGGAGCGCCGGAAACTGGGTCAGGTAGGCCTCGCCGGCGAGGACCACCGTCGTGGCCCGGACCAGCCCGCTGGTCGTCCGCAGGGCAGGTCGCAGGTGGGGCAGCTGGCCAGCCTGGATGTCGGTGACGGCAGTCTGCTCGAAGATGACCCCTCCGAGGCGTTCCACTGCGCGGGCCAGGCCTCGGACCAGTTTGCCCGGATGGACCACGGCGTACTGGCTGCCGTAGACCGAACCGAGCACGCCCTCGATCCGGATTCGATCACCGGTTGCCGCGGCATCCAGGCGCTGGTAGGCAGCGGCCCGCCCGGATCGTTCCAGCTCCTGCCAGTGCGCCTCGAAGGCGGGCAGCTGCTCGGGTCCGCGGACCACGGTCAGCGAGCCGCCCTTGGCATAATCGGCGTCGATCCCCTCCCGGAGGCAGGCCGCGCCGACTTCGTCGACCGCTCCGGCCACGGCCTCCTCGATCGCGGCCATCCCGGCCTGTCCGAACTGGCGAGTCAGCCGGTCGCTGCTGGCGTTCAGGCCCGAGGCAACCCAGCCGCCGTTGCGGCCCGAGGCACCGAAGCCGGCGATCTCCCGCTCAAGCAGGACGACCTTGAGCGAGGGGTCCCGTCGAAGGAGCTCGTAGGCCGTCCACAGTCCGGTGTAGCCGGCGCCCAGGATGGCCACATCGGCATCAATGGCGCCGCGCAGCTCCGGGCGCGGGGTCAGGTCGTCGCCGGCCGACTCGAGCCAGTAACTCGTGGCTGCATAGCCGGACGGATCAGTCAGAGTCAAGGTCAGAGCGTATCCGCGCTCGGGCGGTCGGGCCGGTGGCTGACGCTGGGCGGCGGCCCCGAGACCAGGAACGGGTCGAAGGATTCCGTCCGCTCGACCACGGCATCGGCACCCAGTCGGGCGATTCCGGGGCGATCCAGGGGCGAGCCAAGAACCGAGCTCCAACCGTCGGTCGTCAGCCGTTCGAGGGTGGAGATCGCCGCCGCGACCGTCGCCCGGGCGTGTTCCAGGGCAAGGCCGCGCGGGTCGATCGGACCATAGGATCCGGCGACGTCGGCGGCCACGTCCACGATGGCCCGGGTCTCGGCCACCACCCGGCCGGCCCGGGCCGCGGTCGTCCGGCGCACGATCAGCCCCTCACGCTCGACCAGGGGCAGGGTGGCCCCCAGGATGGCCCGCCAGCGCAGGGCGGCCACCTCGTTCTCGGGTTCCTCGAAGAACAGGGGCTGGCCGGGCAGGGCAACCCGGCGCAGGAGGACCTGGGCGATCGCCAGTGCCGCCGGATTGCGCTCCTCGATCAGCCAGGGCGGGATGGCCCCGACCAGGATCCGGCCGGCCGGGATGCCATCGCGCCGGGCCAGCGCCGCGCCGAGCAGCTGCAGGGCCAGGGCCCGACCGGCCAGGGTTGCCGGGCCGGACGGAGCACCCCGGGCCAGGTCGGGGGCCACGACCAGCGGGCCGGCGCCAAGAGCCACCACCGAGCCCGACCGGGCAATCAGGCGATGGGCGAACGAGTGGTCGGCCAGGGCCCGATCCGGATCGACATTGCCGTCGACGACTTCCGCTACCGGATCGCCGTCCACGATGTCGACCCGCTCGAAGGCAGCGACCACGGCCTGCTCGGGCCCGGCCAGGGGCAGTGCGGCAGTCGCCAGCCGGGCGTAGCCGCGCCGTTCGGCGGCCGCTTCGTCAATCGCCAGGCGGACCCCGGCCAGGCCGCGCTGACTGCCGGCCGGGGCCGGATCCGGCTCACCCGGACCACCCAGCGTCCGGGCGTGCCAGGGCGGGACTTCCACACCGGCGTCGTGCAGTCGATCCGCCAGCTCGCGACCGGCCGGCACCTCGACCCGGACGACGTCGACGCCGGCGGCCACGAGCAGGCCGGCCTCACGCGCTCCGTCGACTGCATCGGACTCCTCGGTCGATACCCCGATCCACGGTCGGGCGGCATCGCCGATCACGGCCAGCAGCTCGAGGCGGGCCGTGCGGTTGGCATCGATCCGCTCAAAGGCCGACGCGGCCAGCTCGGCGGCCCGGGCCTCGACGGTGCCTCGCCGGACCGGGTCCTGCAGGATCTCGGACTCCAGGTCCAGGTCGACCGCGCCTGAGGCCACGTCCAGGGCCAGCGCCTGGGCGCCCAGATCGTATTCGCCCATGGCCGCCACGAAGGGCAGGATGATTCCGGCCGCGAGGCGCTGGGAGCCACCTGCCACGTAGCGGTCGACGGCGGCACCGGCCAGCGGCCGGCCCGCCCGATCGACGCCGGTCACGCCCAGCAGGCGCAGGTAGGCCCGCTCCTGGCCGACCGTGGTGCAGATGCTGGCCCGGGCGCCCCAGGCCGCGGCGAGGGTCTCGGCCAGCTCGACCAGGCGGTCGACCCGGGCGAGCGGGTGGTCGCTCATCCGTTCATCGGCCGGTCAACCGGCCGGCGGCGGCGAGCAGCTCTAGGGTCCGGGCGATGGGCAGCCCGGCCAGGCGATGGCCGTCCCGGCCGACGACCGTGTCGGCCACGAACAGGGAGTCGATGACGGCCTCCTCGGTTGCCTCGACAACGGCCGCGAACAGCGGGTCGATGAATTCATCGTGAAGATGGCTGGTCGCGACGAGCGGCCCGCCGCCCCGCCGCGAGCGGACGGTCGTGGAGATGGCCACGAAGATCTCGCCCGAGCCGTTCCCGCCGGTCGAGCCCGCCCGGGCCAGGCCCAGGCCGGCCCGCCGGGCCAGCCGGGTCAGCTGGCTGGGCAGCAACGGAGCGTCGGTGGCAATGACCACGATGCAGCTGCCCTGCTCGCGCTGGCTCATGGCCGGCCAGCCCTCGCCGGCGAGGACCGCCCCGACGGCCACGCCGGCAATCGTCAGGCGCTCGATACGGCCGAAGTTGGTGAGGGTCAGGACGCCCAGGTGGAACGCCGGGAGGTCGGGCGTGACCCGTCGACCCGAGGTCCCAAAGCGCGGCCGGATGTCGACCGCCACCGACCGTGAGGCATTGCCGATCCCGCCCTTGAACTCGAAGCCGTGCATGCCCACGCCGGCCCCCACGACGCCACTGGCGACCGGCCCGGCGGACGCATCCCGGGCGCCGGCAAGGGCTGACCGGACATCAGCCGCCGTCACCTGGACCGTCCGCGACGTATTCAGGTAGCCGTCGTCGCATTCGGCCACGACCGGCATCAGGGCGTCGTCCAGGCCGGCTTCCGGGATCTGCTCGACCAGCGCCTCGACCGCCCCGTCGTACACCCGCCCGATGGCCATCGACGAGGTCAGGAAGATGGGCGTCTCGATCAGCCCCCATTCCCCGATCGAGCTGATCCCGATCATCTCGCCCGCCCCGTTCAGGATCGCGGCCCCGGCGGCGACCCGATCATGAAACAGGTCCTGGGGCCGGAAGGGCACGATCGCGGTGACGCCCGTCCGGGCGATCCCCCGGCCTGCCGGCGGGCCTGGCTCGTCGCGCCAGACGGATTGATGACCAACCGAGATCCCGGGCACGTCCACGATCGAGTTGGTGGGTCCGGGCGGCAGCAGCCCGATCTGGACGCCCAGGTCACGCGGACGTGGGCGTGCTGCGGGACCGCCGAACGCGGGATGGGCTGGGGCCGGCGTCGTCACCCGTTCAGTATGCCCTCGGGCTCAGTCCACGATCCCGGCCAGGCGCACGCCGGCCAGGAATCCCCGGTAGGCCAGGAGCGGATCGGCCGAGGCAAACCGGACGGTCGTGTCGCCGATGCGCTCGGCGCCGGGCACGACCGCGGCAAAGTCAGCCTGGGCCGCGTGATGGTAGGTGACCTCGATCACGTACGGCGGATCGAGCACGAGGGGTTTCATCTCGCCGCTCAGCGCCCGCCGGACGGCTCGCTCGGCGCCGGCCCGGATCGCCTCGCGGGCAACGGTTGGATGGACCGCATCGGCCGCATTCCGGCCCAGCCCCAGCTTGACCACGACGCGCTCTGCCCAGGGGAACCAGGCCGCCGTCTCGCCGGCCACCCGGTCGTCGCCGCTGACCAGGCCCACCGGCACGCCCCACGCCCCGAGCGCAATCGCGTTGATCCCGCTCTCGCCGACCGGCCGCCCGTTCAGGGTGGTCGCGACCGGCCGGCCCGAATAGGTGTGGGCGATCGTGCCCAGCGGATCGCCCGCGCGGGCATGGTAGCCAACGAACAGGGCGACCCCGAAATTGCGGTCGGGGCCGGCCCCAGCCACCATCGACCAGGCTTTCTGACCCTGGATCAGGCGCGCCCGCGGGTCGAGCTCGAGCGCGGCCAGGTTGTACATGCCGCCGTGGCTGTCGTTGACGACCACCTCGTCGGCCCCACCGTCGAAGGCGCCCTCGATGGCCGCGTTCGCCTCGCCGGTCATGAGCGCCACCGCGCGCGGATAGTCGGCGTCGCCCCGTCCGGTGGGCTTCGCATGGCCGACCCCGGCGATGCCCTCCATGTCCACAGAGATGTACACGCGCATCGTCCGATCAGCCTCCGTTCCCGTTGATTTGCCGCTGGGCACTGCATCGACTCACGGGGCGGCGATGAGTCGGGCTCATCGGTATCGGCATATGCGGCGGTGACGAGGGCCGAACTGGACGAACGATGAGTCCCGCTGTTGACATTCGAGGTCTGGGGCGCCGCTGACCAGTGAGGCCG
>JBBRIV010000183.1:0-6492 GCA_038220425.1 Candidatus Limnocylindrales bacterium | reverse complement strand
GCTTGGGGTGGACCTGCGCAACGCCAGCAACCCGGTCGCGGTGCTGTCCGGCGGCCAGCGCCAGTCGGTCGCCGTGGCCCGCTCCGTGGCCTGGGCGACCAGGGTCATCTTCCTCGATGAGCCAACTGCTGCACTGGGGGTCATCCAGACCAGGCGGGTCCTGGACGTGATCCGGCGGATCCGCGACCGTGGAATTGCTGCCGTCCTGATCAGCCACAACATGCCCCAGGTCCTGGAAATCGCCGACCGCGTCGAGGTCCTCCGGCTGGGTCGCCGGGTGGCGACCTTCAGTGCCGCTGGAACGACGGTGAACGAGCTGGTCGCCGCGATGACCGGCGGACTCGAGACGACCGGAGCCGTGGCATGACCGCACCCTCGTCCGACACTCCCGCTGACGTGCCCGCCACCAGCCCAGACTCGGCCCCGCCGGCCGGCCGGCTGCGCCGGTTGCTGGCCACGAACACGGCCGGCATCTTCTTCGTCCTGCTCATCCTGGTCGCCCTGTTCAGCATCGCCAAGCCCAACAACTTCCCGACCGAATTCAATTTCCGGGCGATGGCCACCAACGCCGCAGTCCTCCTCGTGATCGCGATCGGCGAGACCTTCGTGATCATCAGCGGCGGGATCGACCTGTCGGTGGGCTACGTCCTGCTCTTCTCGGGCGTCATCGCGGCCCAGGTCATGAATGCCTTCGGCGATCCCACCGACAAGGGCTGGGACGTCGTCCTGCTCGGATCAGCCGCCGGGATTCTCGCCGGCCTGGTCTGGGGCATCTTCAACGGGATCCTCGTGGCCAAGGCGCGGATCCCGCCACTGATCGTGACCCTCGGTTCGCTGGGCATGGCCTGGGGCCTGGCCCAGATCATCAGCGGCGGGCAGGACATCCGGTACATCCCCTCACTGCTGTCGTCGGGACTTGGCACCGGCCGCGTCCTGGGAGTTCCCTGGCTGGTCATCGTTGCCGCGATCGTGGCCACGACCGGGGCGATCGTGCTGCGCTACAACCGATTTGGCCGCTATGTCCTGGCCATCGGCTCGAACAAGGAGGCTGCCCGGCGGGCCGGCATCGCGGTCGACCGACAGCTCGTCAAGGTCTATGCCCTGAGTGGTCTGCTGGCCGGACTGGGCGGCGTGATGGCCCTATCGTACTTCACCACGACCACCATCTCCGGGCATGCCAACGACAACCTGACCGCGATCGCGGCCGTGGTGATCGGCGGAACGAGCCTGGCCGGGGGCGTGGGCACGATCGTGGGGACCGCCATCGGCGTGTTCATCCCGGCGGTCCTCCAGAGCGGCTTCATCATCATCGGGCTGCAGTCGTTCTGGGAGAACGTGGCGGTCGGGGCCGTCCTGATCGTGGCCGTCTTCGTGGACCAGTTCCGACGGACAGCGCGGGGCCGGAGCTAGGCGTCAGGCGAAGGTGCCGGGAGGACCCGGTCGGGGTCCCAACAGGTGGCGGTACTGGATGAACCCGGGCCGATCGGCCAGCGTGTCGTACAGGGCTCGGGCCGTTGCGTTCGACTCGTGGGTCAGCCAGTAGACCCGGCTGGCGCCGGCGCTATTGGCCCGTTCGTAGACCGCCTCGATCAGGGCCCGCCCGGCACCCCGGCCGCGCGCTCCGGGTGCGGTGAACAGGTCCTGCAGGTAGCAGTAGTTGCCGATCGTCCAGGTCGACCGATGGAAGAGGTAGTGGACGATGCCAACCAGGCTGCCATCGATGTACGCACCCAGCAGGTGCATCGGCTCGGCGGGGTCGTGCAGGCGCTGCCACGTGGCCTCGCTCACCTCGGCCGAAACCTCCGATTTGTAGAAGGCCAGGTAGCCCTGCCACAAGGGTTCCCAGGCGCTCCGCTCATCGACCTGAACGGGTCGGATGTCAATCGACGAATCCATCCCGGTCGTTGCCTTGAGCGGGCCGTCAGCGCTAGCGCCAGCCAAGGTCCGGGGCCACGTATTTCAGAATGCTCTCGATCGCGTGGGCGTTGTATTCGACGCCCAGCTGGTTGGGGACTGTGAGCAGGAGCGTATCGGCCGCCTGGATTGCCGTGTCGCCGGCGAGCTCTGTGACGAGGACATCGGGCTCCGCGGCATACGAACGCCCGAAGATCGCGCGGGTCTGGGCGTCGATGTTGCCGACCTGGTCAACGCTCTGGTTGCCCCGACCGAAATAGGCGCGATCCCGATCGTCGACCAGGGCGAAGATGCTCCGGCTGACCGAGATCCTTGGCTCGTGCTTGTGGCCGGCCGCGGTCCAGGCCTCACGGAAGAGCCGGATCTGGTCCGCCTGGAGCTCGTGGAACAGGATGCCGGCGTCTTCGGTCATCAGCGTCGAGGACATCAGGTTCAAGCCCTGCCGGGCCGCCCACTCGGCGGTCGGGCGCGACCCGGCGCCCCACCAGATCCGATCGCGCAGCCCGGGCGAGTGCGGCTCCGGACGAAGCAGCCCGGGCGGATTCGCGAACATCGGGGTGGGGTTTGGCCGGGCGAACCCGGCTCCGTCCAGGGCCTGCAGGAAGACCTCGGTGTGGTCGCGGGCCATGTCGGCATCGGTCGCGCCCTCCGACGGGCCATACCCGAAGTAGCGGAACCCGTCGATGACCTGCTCAGGTGATCCGCGGCTGATTCCCAGCTGGAGCCGACCGCCGGCGATCAGGTCGGCGGCACCGGCGTCCTCGACCATGTACAGCGGGTTCTCATAGCGCATGTCGATGACGGCCGTGCCGATCTCGATGCGCTTGGTCCGCGCCCCGATCGCCGCCAGGAGCGGGAACGGGGAGGCCAGCTGCTGGGCAAAGTGATGGACCCGGAAGTAGGCGCCGTCGGCACCCAGGTCCTCGACGGCCTCGGCCAACTCGATCGACTGGATCAGGGCGTCCGAGGCGGAGCGCACCTGCGAGTAGGGCCCGGCCGACCAATGCCCAAACGAAAGGAATCCGATCTTCTTCATCCGGGAATTCTACGGGCGACAGTGCCAATCGTTGTCTGGCGAACCTTCGTGGTTGACAAGCGCTGGGGCGTTCCCTAGAGTACAGTCAGGCACTTGTACAAGTGATCGACTGTATACGTTGGGACATCGAAAGGAAGATGGCGATGATCAGCACCACGAGCACCCGGACCGAAGACTTCAGCGCGGTCCTGAACCTCCCCGCCAGCCCAGCCACCATGTTGGCGCTGTTCACCTCGGCCGCCGGCGTCAGCCGCTGGTGGGGCCCGACCCAGGGCGACGGAGTGGTCGGCGGGATGCTCTCCACCAGCTTTGGCGATCACGGTGCCAACACGGTGCGCGTCCTGGAGGCCGGACCGACCCGCGTGGTGTGGGAGTCGATCGTGGCTGACGGAATCAAGGCGACCGGACACACCCCGGAGTGGCTCGGCACAACCATGGAGTTCGAGATCGTCCCCGACGGCACCGGCACGGAACTACGCTTCCGCCATGCTGGCCTGACGCCGCAGCTGGAGTGCTGGGACGACTGCTTTGCCGGCTGGAACTACTTCATGGCCAGCCTCACGACCTTCGCCGAGACCGGCACCGGCACGCCGTTCAGCGCCTGAGAAGCAGGAAGGGCACCACCTGACGCCATGGCCGAACGAACGCCGTCAGCTGCGCCTGCGGCACCCGATGCGGTGCTGCGGGCGCTGGCCGACCCGCACCGCCGGCAGATCCTGCGCCTGGTCCAGCACACCGAGCTGCCCGCCGGCCAGATCGCGGCGGCATTCAGCCTCACTCAGCAGGCGGTCAGCCAGCACATTGGCGTGCTCAAGCAGGCCGGCCTGCTCACCGAGCGACGCGACGGAACGCGCCGCCTGTACGCACTGCGCCAGGAGTCGCTCCAGCCCGTGCAGGAACTGCTCTCGGAGTTCTGGCCCGACGCCCTCACCCGACTGAAGAAGGCCGTCGAGACCGCCCATCCCAAATCACCGAAGGGGTAGCCGTGACCGCCGAGATCCGCAACGACGTCATCGTCGCGACCGAGCACATCAAGGCACCGCCCGAGGTCGTGTTCCCGTACTTCACCGAACCTGCCTTGATCGTTAAGTGGATCGGCCACCGGGCCGAGCTCGACCCCCAGCCCGGCGGCGTGTTCTCGCTCGACTTCGACGACAGCCTGGTCCGAGGCACCTATCTCAGCGTCGACCCCCCGAATCGCGTCGTGTTCACCTGGGGCATCCCCGGCAGCGACACGCTACCGCCCAACGGTTCGACGGTGGAGGTCGTGCTCACTCCTGACGGCGACGACACGATCGTTGTGCTCACCCATCGCGGCCTGCCGACCAGTCACATTGGAGATCACCGCGCCGGCTGGGAGGAAATGCTCGGGCACCTGCCGGCCGTCGCCATCGCGGGTTGATCGAGCAGGCCCGCTGAATCTCGCGCTTCCTGCGATCAGGTTGCGAGGCCGGCATGACTCCCTCCCGCGGTCAGCGATGAACATCCAGTCCGTGGCGATCGAGCGTGGCTCGGAGCTGGCTGAGCCACTCCGTGCCCAGTCGGCGCCCGTTCGGGAACTGGTCGTCTCGATCCCAGCGCCACGTCGCGATCATGGCGAGCACGAGGATCCGGCACTCCCGAAGGAGGTCTTGATCCGCTCCTGGATAGTGCTCGCTGACCTCTTCGGGCGCATGGGCGAGATCGAACTCGACAGGTCCGCGGCAACCCGTCTCGAGGTCGACAAAGAGCAAACCTTGCTTCGTCTTGAGCAGGTTGCCTGGATGCGGCTCACCGTGCAGCAGCTGCTCGTCAACGCCGCGGTCGACGATCGCGCTGTTCAGGCTTCGTAACGTGTTGATGAGAAGCTCCCGATCCGCATCAGCGAGCTCCGGAGTCTGGGCGCGATTGCCAACCAGCCTCTGCGCCTGTGCGACTCGATCCGTGAAATGCGGTGCAAATAGATCGACCTGGCGCATGCCGGCATGGAGCTGACCAAGCGCCTGGGCATACTCGGTTGGCCCGACGACTCGAAATGGAACAGGCTCGTGGTAGGTCCACAGCGTGACAGCGAAGCCGTCATCCAGGTAGACGCGCGGCTCCACCCGAGGCTCAAGGCCAGCCACCGGGCTATCCGTTATGGCAAGCTGCCGTGCGACCTCGACTTCGAACTCGCTGCCAGCCTGATCGGCTGCGTGCGCCACCCGAGCAAGGACGTCACAAGGCAGCAGGCGCACCACGAGTCGGTTCGAGTCGTGAAGCACAACCGCGTCATCGGCTCGCAAGCCAAGTGCCGAGGCCGTCGACATGCTCGCAGCCGCAGCGCGCCGAGCTTCTTGTGCATTCATCGCCGGCCTGGATGTGGTGATTTGGCTGGCGAGGAAGGATTCGAACCTTCGATCTCCTGATCCAGAGTCAGGTGACCGCTTTGCGCGATTCCTTGCCCGTCGTGAGCACGAAACCCACCGATTTCCACCCCGAATTTTACCGAGTCTGGTGACCTATCGCAAACGTAGTCAGGTGGCCGCTGGCGGGTCACCTGACTCGCCGGCCCCGCGTCTCGGCCAGACGGATCAGTTGGTCGGTGGCGGGAGGAGTCAGGGCTCATCGGTGGATCCGGGTTTACGGGTCAGGGTTACTCCGAGGACATCGACCTCGTCCAGCGCGCGCGCGGGCCGATCGGCCCGACACTCTCGCGGCTCAGACGTGTGCTCGAGTGGATTGGCCCCGCGCGATCGGACACTGGCGAGCACCCGAAGGTCAGTTTCCGTTTCGAGACGGAAAACGGCACGCAGCGGCGAGTCAAGGTCGAGATCAACAGCCACGAGCACTTCGGGCACGTCGTGCCTCGCCTGTTCGCCGTGCCGGACCTGCCCGTCAGCAACAGCGCCGCCGTTCCCACCTACGAGCTCGACGAGCTCCTGGCCACCAAGCTGCGCGCCCTCTACCAGCGGCGCAAGGGGCGCGACCTGTTCGACCTGTGGTGGGCCCACCAGCAGGCTGATCCGGATCCGGCCCGTATCGTCGCGCTCCTGCGCGAGTACCAGGCGGCCGCGGGTCGGCCGATGATCCGGGCCGACGAGCTGCGCACGAACCTGGCTGCGAAGCGCACGCCCTCGTTCCTCGACGAGACGCGCCCGTTGCTCCGTGTTGACATCGCCTACGATGCGGCGGCGCTCGACTGGGTGGAGCGCACCTTCATACCGCTGCTCCCCCGGTGAGGCTGATGCGAAACGCCCCCCTCGTAGGGTGTGCACTGACTGTGGTAGCTCGGACACCTTCACCTGATGCGAACCGAGAAGGTGATGGACTGGGAGGTCGAACCAGCGGCGTTCTCATCTTGATCGATGGACTGACCCGCCCTGGATTTGGCGCAGACGCCGGGTGGTTCGGATTTCAGGCTCCACGCCTGAGCATCGGCTGCACGATCGCAACGACTCGTACCCTGACCCGAAAAGCGTCGCCCCGACCAGAACATCTGTTCTCATTGCGCACCGTGGGTGGCCAGGCGTGCGTCGCGCGGTGCTCGAACGTCGCTATACAGGCGTCGATGAGGGCATCAG
>JBBRIV010000182.1:0-6497 GCA_038220425.1 Candidatus Limnocylindrales bacterium | reverse complement strand
TCGCCGAACGGGCGCTCGCGGAGCATGTACGGATCGAGAGCGATCTTCACGGCGGAGCCTCCCTGGTCAGTGAGCCAGCCGGCCGCGGAGGGTGGTCCCGCTGGCGGCGATGCGGGCTGCCATCCTGGCCCGGACGGCCGGATCGTCGATCGCTGCGATCGTCTCGAGCCATCGTACGGTGCCGTCGATCACAGCCAGGATCGACTGGGCGTCCTCGGCCACGAGCAGCGGATGGTCGAGCACCTCGACGTACACAGGCGAGGTGTGGGCGGCCATGCTGGTCGTGAACGCCGAGTGGATCTGCTGGTCGCTGCGCGACCGGGCGGCGATCCACGAACCGGCCCGGACGTCGATCGTGGTGGCCAGGGCAAGGTCGGCCGTGGCGCCCGGGGCCATCTCCTTGGACGTCTGCTCGGCCACCACCTGGCCGTTCACGACCAGCTCAACGGCGCTGATCACCGGCTGGGCCGCCCGGGCCCGGACGTGGACCTCGAGGCGTCCGCCGCCGGCCGGCAGGGCGATCACGGCACCTGGCTCCTGGCCGGCCACTGACAGCTCGAGGACGGGCCCGGACGTCGCGAACGTGCGGCCCGCCCGCACGGCAGCCGACCAGGCTTCGAAGGTGGGGGCCGCGTCAGGGTTGAGCCGGGCATAGGTCCGGACCGCGCCCAGGGGGACCTCGGCCGACATCTTGTCGGTGCCACCCAGTACAGGCAGCCGGTAGCCGCAGTTCAGGAAGCGGTACCACTCGAGGATGCACGGGTTATCCAGGCCGGGGGCGAAGACCTGCATCTCGAGCGCATCGATCTGGCCGGCCACGATGTCGGCGGCGATCTCGGCGAAGGGCAGCGGAAAGTGGGCGCCCACGACGAGGCCGCCGGCCGCGTGGCATTCGTCGGCCCAGTCAGCCAGGAGCTGGCTCACTTCCTGGCCGATCCGGCCCTCCGGCGCACCACCCGAGGCGAACGGTGCCACCGGCGGCCGGGCACCGAGCAGGGCGAGATGTCCCAGCACGTTCTGGCGATTCTCGGTGCCCACGATCACGGCATGGCGGCCGCTGGGATCCTGCTGCGACCCGAAGGGCAGGTCGGGCACGTTGATGAAGTAGTCGCCCAGCTGGGTGGCCAGTAGGTGCACGAACGTCACGTCCTCGGCGGCTGCCTGGAGCAGAGCGGTCGACGGAGTCAGGAAGTGGACGTGGGAGTCCGAGGTCCGCCAGCCGGCCGCGCGCAGGTCGATGGGACGCTCGAGCGCGATGTCGATCGTGTCCATTGAGGCGACAATGTCGAGGGTCATGCGAACAGGTCGATGGTCGAAGCCCTTGACCACCTCCACCTCGACGGCACCCATCGGCAGGTCGATCCGGAACTCGCCGGGCACGTAGGCAAACGTGTCGGCGCCCAGGACCAGGCCGGCGCCGCTGTCCTCGAAGATCCCCGGGTTGACCTCATCGCGGTGGCCCAGCGGAGCCAGGTAGCGGCCATCGGCTGACACGAACCGGACCCGGGCCGGGGTCGCTTCGCCGGCGCTCGTGATCCGGACGGTGACTCGTCGGTCCGGCCTGGGAAGCTGCCGGATCGAGATCGCTCCGTCGGGGCTGACGGCCCCGGTCGTGGCCAGGCCGGCCGCGGGCAGGGACCAGTCGTCGAAGGTGAGCCGGGCGTCGGCCGCGGCCGCGAAGTCAATGATCGAGCTGCCGGCCTCCGGCGCAACCGTGGCGATGGGTCGACCCCAGCCGATGGCCACACTCACGTCGCTGGCGGCACGCCAGGCCTGCACCGGCCGCCTCCGAATGGCGAGGCCCAGGTCCACCTTGGGCAGTCCGGCTGCGCTGCCCGCGACCACGATCTCGCGGCGCCCCGTCGGGACCAGCGGATTGGCCGTGCCGTTGAACAGGGTCAGCCCGGCGATCACCACGTCCGTGCCCGGGCGTCCGTCGCCCAGCGGCACGACCCGTAGCGCAACGGGCGCCTCAGCGCCCTCGAGCACGATCGCGTGCAGCCACAGGGTCACGTCGTCGGTGGCACTCGGCACGAAGTCGACCGCGCCGGACTGGGCGGCCGACCATGTCCCGGGCAACGTTGTCAGCGGCCCGGCCTGGCCGGCCGGAGCGATTCGACCGGGTTCCTGGCGCGGGTAGGGGCCCCGCCAGTCGATGACCTCATCGGCGTGATGACCAACCGCCTCGAACGGCAGGTAGCCCCAGCCGATGATGCCGTCGGCAACCTGGAACCGGCGGCGGACGTCTATCACCTGGCTCCGGCCGCCCGCGAAGACCAACTCGTAGCGGATCAGCGCTTCGCCGGCGGGCAGGACCCAGCCGACGGGCGTGCCGGCGGGGCGCCCGCCCGCGGAATCACGCCAGCTGTCGGCGAAATGGGCGATCAGAAGGTGGCTCGCCGGACCTTGACCATGGAGGTCGACCAACACCTCGCCGTCCGCCACGATCCAGCGTTTTGGCGCCGCCCGGTTGCCCAGGCTGAAGGGCACGCCACGGAAGACCGACGCGCCCTCCGGGAGGCGGGCAACACCCTGGGCATAGACCGGATGGAGCCGTCCGGCGAGGTCCGAATCGGAGGCATTCCACGACCCGCCCAGGTCGACCGGGCGGGCCAGGGGCGAGGCTGCCGCGCGCGACTCGCCGGTCATGCCGGTCGGGCCCCCGACCTCAGGCCTTGAGATAGCCGTTTGGATCGAGGACGTATTTTCGGGCCGCGCCCTGGTCGAACTCGCGGTATCCGGCAGCGGCCTGCTCGAGGGGGATCACCGTGGCGTTGACCGCCGCTGCGATCCGGATCTTGTCATGGAGGATTGCCATCATCAGCTGGCGGTTGTAGCGCAGGACCGGGCATTGGCCGGTCGTGAAGACCAGGCTCTTGGCCCAGCCAAGCCCGATCCGAATCGACAGGTTGCCGGTCCTGGCGGCGTCGTCCACACCCCCTGGATCGTCGGTGACGTACAGCCCGGGGATGCCCACACCTCCGCCGGCGCGGGTCACCTGCATCACCTGGTTGAGGACCGTGGCCGGTTGCTCGATGCCGGCGTTGGAACCGTGCCCGCGAGCCTCGAAGCCGACACAGTCAACCGCGGCATCCACCTCGGGCACGCCCAGGATGGCCGCGACCTGCTCGGTCACGGGCGTCGCGCTCCGAACATCGATCGTCTCGCAGCCGAACGATCGCGCCTGGGCGAGGCGATCCTCGTTCAGATCACCGACGATCACGACGGCCGCGCCGAGGAGCTGGGCACTCGCCGCACAGGCCAGGCCGACTGGTCCGGCACCGGCGATGTAGACGGTGCTGCCCGGACCCACGCCGGCGCTGACCGCACCGTGGTAGCCGGTCGGAAAGATGTCGGAGAGCATCGTCAGGTCGCGGGCCTTCGCGATCGCCTGATCGCGGTCCGGGAAGACGAGCAGGTTGAAGTCGGCGTAGGGGACCATGACGTACCGGGCCTGGCCGCCGATCCAGCCGCCCATATCGACATAGCCATAGGCGGCGCCCGGTCGATCCGGGTTCACGTTCAGGCAGATCCCCGTCCGGCCCTCGCGGCAGTTTCGGCAGCGGCCACAGGCGATGTTGAAGGGCACCGACGCGACGTCGCCAACCTTCACGAATTCGACATCTCGCCCAACTTCCACGACCTCGCCCATGATCTCGTGGCCAAGGACGAGTCCCGCCGGGGCCGTCGTCCGGCCCCGGACCATGTGCTGGTCGGACCCGCAGATGTTCGTCGCGACGACCCGCAGGATGACCCCGTGATCACACCGCCGGGTCTTCCCGCGGTAGTCCAACTCCAGCTTCGCGTCGGGAAGGTCCCGAACTTCCACCCGTCCGGGCTCGAGATAGACAACGCCGCGGTTTGGATCAGTCATGGCAGCCTCCAATCGTGCGAATCGGGACCAACTCGCGAACCAACCTCAAGAGACGGGTTCCAGGACGGCGAAACCGCCCGGGTTCCAGCCATAGGCGAGGACGAACAGGGTCGTGCCACCGTCGTCGGCCTTGATGACCCGGAAGGCCGCGTTGTGAATGTGGCTGAATCCGTCGAGACCCAGGTCCCGGGCGATGTGCAGTTCGGACACGAGGTTGCCGTCCTCAAAGACATAGATCGGGGCCGGCGTGCTCTCGCCGGGACCCATCAGGCAGGCCACCAGCGCGAAGCGCTCGTGGTAGTCAACGCTGCATGGCAACGACCCTGCAGGGAGCGCCAGTCCGCCGACGTAGTGACCCGCCGGGGTGTACGTCTCGAGTCGCGAATTCGCCCGGTCGGCGACCGTCAGGACATTCGTGCCGGGTACCCGGGTGACCCCGTGGGCGGTCCCGAATCGGCCGTGTTCGGGGCCGGTCCCACCAAACCTGAAGGACTCCCAGGCTCCGACCGAGGCGTCTCCGGGTGTCCCCCGAAATGGATCGCAGGTGAAACAGACGTTGTCCGCATAGCCGTTGGCCGCGAAGAGCAGGCCGTCGACGTAGGCCACGTCGCACACGTTGAATGGTGGGCCGCCGGCGCCGTACGGGTTGGGGAAGGTGCGGATGATCCGGCCCCGGGTGTCCGTGATCCAGACCGTCTCGGCGTCGTCGGCCGGCAGGGCCAGGAACGTCTCACCCGCCCGCCGGAGCAGGCTCGCCCCGTGGATGTTGGTCTGGGCGAGTTCCGGGTCGCCCCCGATCGTCTCGATCCTGGTCAGCCCCGGGTCCAGCCGGAGCAAGCCCACGCCGTTCAGGGTGAACCAGGTTGAGCCATCACCGCCCTCGTCTTCACGGTCCGGCGCGAAGGCGCTGTGGGCATCCAGCAGATGGCGCTGCATGGACGGCGGCAGGTCGATCGGCCGATGACGGAAGGTGAACGATCCTGAGCCGGTCGTCCGGGCCATCGTGCGGCTCTCCTGATGAAGAACGTGCTCTTGACCACTGTCCAGGCGGGGCCGCTGACCGGGCGCACGGCCCAATCTTGACGCACGGCTGGCGGCAATGATACTGTCGTTGCAATCGGTTGCGCAAGGAGGGAACGTGAACACTGTCCGGCTGACCGTGGGCCAGGCCGTCGTCCGTTTCTGTGCCGCACAGTACGTCGAACGGGACGGCCAGGAGCACCGATTCATTGCTGGCTTCTGGGGCATCTTCGGGCATGGCAACGTGGCCGGCCTGGGCCAGGCCCTCGAGGAGCTGGGCGATGTCGAGGCAATGCCCTTCTATAAGCCCCAGAACGAGCAGGCCCAGGTCCACATCGCGGCTGCCTTCGCCAAGCATCGCAACCGGCTCCAGACCTATGCCTGCATCTCGTCGGTTGGTCCGGGCGCCCTGAACATGATCACGGGCGCGGCCGGGGCAACGGTCAACCGGATCCCCGTCCTGCTCTTCCCCAGCGACTACTTCTCGAACCGGGCACCCGATCCGGTCCTCCAGCAGGTTGAGCATCCGACCGAGCGCGACGTCAGCGTCAACGACGCCTTTCGACCCGTCTCGCGCTTCTTCGACCGGATCTCGCGCCCCGAGCAGCTCCTGGCCTCGCTGCCCGCCGCCTTCCGGGTCCTGACTGATCCGGTCGAGACCGGGGCCGTAGTCGTGTCGCTGCCCGAAGACGTCCAGGCCGAGGCATTCGACTGGCCCGTCGCGTTCTTCGACAAGCGGGTCTGGCGGGTCCGGCGACCGCTGCCCCAGCCGGCCGACCTGGCCGATGCACTGCACCTGATCGCCGCGGCCAAGGCCCCCGTGATCGTCACCGGCGGCGGCACGATCTACGCCGAGGCCACCGACGACCTCGCCCAGTTCGCGACCCGCTTCGGCATCCCGGTCGTCGAGACCCAGGCCGGCAAGGGCGCCCTGCCCTGGAACCATCCGATGAACATGGGTCCGGCCGGGACCAACGGCGGCCTGGCCGCCAACCGGCTGGCCCGCGACGCCGACCTGGTGATCTGCGTGGGGACCCGGATGGGCGACTTCGTGACCGCCTCGCAGACCTCCTTCCAGAACCCCGACGTGACCTTCATCGGGATCAACGTCGCTCCGATGGACGCCCACAAGCTCCGGGCAACCCCGGTCGTCGCCGATGCCCGCGAAACGCTGCGGGCCCTTGATTCGCTGCTCGGATCGACGGGTTACAGCGGCACCTCGGCCGCCTACCGCGAGCGAGTGGCCGGGCTCAAGCAGGAGTGGGACGGGATCGTCACGAAGCTGCGGACGGTCAACGGTGAGCCGGGAGACCTGGGCCAGGCCGAGGTGATCGGCCTCGTCAACGACGCGGTCGGCGGCCACGCCACAGTGATCTGTGCCGCCGGTAGCCTGCCTGGCGATCTGCTCCGGCTGTGGCGGGTGGACGACCCCAAGGCCTACCACGTCGAATACGGCTTCTCGTGCATGGGCTACGAGATCGCCGCCGGCCTGGGCATCCGGCTGGCCGATCCCGAGCGGGACGTGGTCGTGATGGTTGGCGACGGGTCCTACCTGATGCTCAACTCGGAGATCGTGACCGCCGTGGCCGAGGGCCTCAAGCTG
>JBBRIV010000181.1:0-6506 GCA_038220425.1 Candidatus Limnocylindrales bacterium | reverse complement strand
CATCAGCCTGCCCGGCCTGGGTCGTCATGCCGTCCACAACGCCCTGGCCGCGGCGTCCGTGGGGATCGCCGCCGGCCTGGACCTCGACGAGATCGCCAGGGGCCTGGCGACCCGGCCACCGGCGACCCATCGGGGCGAGCTGATTCGTCTGGGTGATGTGACCGTTCTCGATGACAGCTACAACGCCGCTCCGGCCTCGATGCGGGCCGCCCTGGCGGTCCTGGCCAGCCTGCCCGGCCGGCGGGTCGCGGTGCTCGGGGAGATGCGCGAGCTGGGTGGCGGCCACGAGGCGGGCCATCTCGAGGTGGGTGCCGTGGCGGCGGCCGTTGCCGACCTCCTGATCGTGGTCGGGCCGGACGCGGGGCCGATCGCCCAGGGAGCCCGGGCGGCGGGCATGCCGGCCGGCCGGGTGGTCGAGGTCGCCGATCGCGATGCGGCGCTCGAAGCTCTCCGGCCGCGCCTGGCGCCGGGCGACGTGATCCTGGTCAAGGCGTCGCGCGGAATGGCCCTCGACCAGCTGGTGGCCGACCTGGAGCGGGAGCTGGGTTCATGACGATCGGCACGGTCGAGCTGATCCAGGGCCTGCTGATCGCGTTCCTGCTGGTCGTGGTCCTGATGCCGCCGTACATCCGGTTCGCCCGTCATTTCCGGTTCGGCAAGCACATCCGGGTCGAGGGTCCGGAGAGCCACTACCTCAAGGAGGGCACACCCACCGGGGCGGGCATCCTGATCGTGCTGGTCGTGGCCGCCGTGGCGGTCCTCCTGGGTGCCGTTGGCTCGGACACCCCGGATACCTACTCGCCCCTGGCCGCGCTGCTCGGGGTGGCCGCCCTGGGGGCGTTCGACGACTACCTCAACGTGCGCACGGGCGACGGGATCAAGGCCCGCCACAAGCTGATCTGGCTGATCGTGGTGGCGGTCCTGGCGGCGCTCTACATCCAGCGCCACTTCGGGATCGACGCGATCCGGGTCCCGTTCGAAGGTGACGTGGTCATCGGGGCGCCCCTCTGGATCATCTTCGCCGCCTTTGCCATCGTGGCCGCCAGCAACGGGGTCAACATCACCGATGGCCTGGACGGCCTGGCCGGCGGCACGACCGCCTTCGCCTATGTCGCGTACATGATCATCGCCCTGCTCAACGTGCCCCACGAGCCCAACCTCGCCCTGCTCTGCGCGATCATCATCGGGGCGACCGTGGGCTACCTGTGGTTCAACGTCCACCCGGCCCAGGTCCTGATGGGCGATTCGGGGTCCCTGTCGTTAGGGGCCTGCCTGGCGGTCATTGCCCTGATCACCGGTCAGATCGTCGTCCTGCCCCTGATCGGAATCGTCTTCGTGATCGAGACCGGTTCGGTGATCCTGCAGGTGGCCTACTTCAAGGCCACCGGCGGCCGCCGGATCTTCAAGATGAGTCCCATCCATCACCACTTCGAGCTGTCCGGCTGGAACGAGGAGAAGATCACGGTCCGCTTCTGGATCGTGGGCGTGCTGGCCGGCCTGATCGGGGTGACCCTGTTCCTCGCCTCGATCAACCGGCTCGCATGATTGCCCTGAGCGTGGACGTGGATCAGCTCAGCCTGGCCGGGATTCGGGCGGGTGCCCTGGCCGGCCGGCCGGTCGCCGTGCTGGGCCTGGCCCGCTCGGGCGTGGCCCTGGCCCGCTTCCTGGTCGCCGTCGGGGCCGACGTCACCATCTATGACCGCCGGCCGGTCGACGATCTGGCGGCCGAGCTCAGGCAGCTCCCGGCCGAGTCCCGCGAGCGGCCGATCCGGCTCCTGGCCGGACCCGCGATCGATCCCGCCGAGGCCGTCCAGGGGATGGCCCTGGTGACCACCTCACCGGCCATCTCGGCCGACTTTCCCACGACCGAGCCGCGCCTCCGGGCGGTCCTCCAGGGCCTGGTGGCGGGCCGGGCAGCGGGTGACCTGACCCTGCCCGCGATCGTGTCCGAGGTGGACCTCTTCCTGCGCCTGTGCCCGGCCGTCACGATCGGGGTGACCGGCACGAAAGGCAAGACGACCACCTCGGCCCTGATCGGTCACCTGCTGGGTGCCGATCCGCGCCGGCGGACCATCGTGGGCGGGAATATCGGCCGGCCCCTCGTGGACCGCCTGCTCGACCTGCGCAGCGACGACCGGGTGGTGGTCGAGCTGTCCGAATTGCAGCTGCCCAGCCTGTCCCGGGGAACTCACGTCGCCGTGTACACGAACGTCACATCCGATCACCTGGACCGGCATGGCAGCGTCGAGGCCTATCGCCGGGTCAAGCGCCGCCTGGCCGAGCTGGTCGATCCTGAAGGGGCGCTCGTCCTCAACGCCGACGATCCGACCGTGGTCGCGTATGCCGCACTGGGCACCGCGCCCGACGTGCTATACCGGCTCGAGCGCCCGATCCGGGGCGGGGTCGGGATCATTGACGGCTGGATCGTGGCCGATGCCCTGGAACGCCTGCCCGTGGCCGGCGGCGGGACTGCCGCAACCGGACCAGGTGGACGGATCCTGCCCCTGGCTGATCTGCCCCTGCCCGGCCGGCACACTGTGTCCAATGCCCTGGCCGCGATCAGTGTCGCCCTCCTGTTCGCCCTGGCAACTGACGCGATCCGGGCCGCCAGCGCCACCTTCCAGGGCGTTGAGCATCGCCTGGAGCCGGTCGGCGAGCTGGCCGGCGTGCGCTTCGTCAATGACTCCCAGGGGACCCAGCCGGATGCCGTCATCGCTGCCCTGCGCTCTTACCCGGCCCCGATCGTGTTGATTGCCGGCGGTCGTGACAAGGGAGTCGACCTCGGGGCGCTCGCGCCGGTCGTGGCCGAGCGGGCAGCCGCGGCCATCCTCATCGGCGAGAGCGGACCCACCCTCGAGCGACTCTTCCGATCGGCAGGCCTGGCCCGGGCCGAGCAGGCGGCGACCCTCGAGATTGCCGTCCGCCGGGCGGACGAGATCGCCCGCGAGATCCGGGCTGACCTGGCCGCCGGCCGGCCCGACGACCCGGACGGGATCCCCCGGGCGACCGTCCTGCTCAGCCCGGCCGCCGCCAGCTTCGACATGTTCCGTGACTATGAGGCGCGCGGCGAGGCGTTCCGGGCAGCCGTCGCCGGCCTCCTGCAGGAGGCCCGCCGATGAGCGTCGTGACCAGCCTGGTCAGGCCCACGGTTCGCGGCCGCAGCCTGGCCGGGCGGAGCTCGCCCAACGTCGTCCGCCGGGAGACCCACGCCCAGGACTATGTCGTGCTGGTGGCCGTGGTCGCCCTGACCGCGATCGGGGTCCTGATGGTCTACTCGTCATCGGCCATGCAGGCCTACGCCGGATCGGCCAACTCGTTCGCAGTCGTCGGACCCCAGGTGGTCTGGGGCGCCCTCGGCCTGATCGCAATGATCGTCATGACCCGGGTCGACTACCGCCGGCTGCGCCTCTTCTCGATCCCGCTGTACCTGCTCGCGATTGGCCTGCTCGTGCTGGTCTTCGTGCCCTCGTTCAACCGGGTCGTGGGTGGCTCGGCGCGCTTCCTCCAGATCGGGCCGCTGCCGGCGATCCACCCGGCCGAAGTTGGCAAGCTGGCCCTGGTGGTCTACCTCGCCCACTGGCTGACCCGGCGGGGCGGCGAGGTGCGCAGCTTTTGGCGCGGGTTCGTGCCGTTCCTGTTCATCTATGTGCCGCTGGTCGTGCTGGTGGTCATCGAGCCCGACCTGGGCACCGCCTCGGTCCTGGCCATCACCGGGCTGCTGATGGTCTTCGTGGCCGGCGCCAACCTGATCCAGCTGGCGACGCTGACCGGGCTGGGCGTGACCGGGGTGACCGTGTTCATGCTCCACGGCTACCAGCTCGAGCGGGTCAAATCCTGGCTGAACCTGTGGCAGGACACGGCCGGGGTGGGCTATCACGCCGTGCAGGGCCTGCTGGCCCTGGGCCTTGGCGGGATCTTCGGAGCGGGCCTGGGCCAGAGCCAGGTCGCCGGCGGGATTGCCCTGCCCAACGCCAGCAACGACTTCATCTTTGCCGTGATCGGCGAGGAGTTCGGCCTGGTCGGTGCCGGAATCGTGATCGTCCTGTTCGTCATCCTGGCCTACCAGGGGATCCGGATCTCGCTGGCCGCGCCGGATACCTTCGGCGCCCTGCTGGCCGCCGGGATCACCGCCTGGCTGTGCGTCCAGGCGTTCATCAACATCGCGGTGGTGGTGGCCCTCATCCCGATCACCGGAATTACCCTGCCCTTCATCAGCGCCGGCGGCTCGTCCCTGTCGATCAGCCTGGCCGCCGTGGGAATCCTGCTGTCCATCTCGCGCGAAACCGTCGAACGAGGCACCTTGCACGATGCGTCTGCTGATCGCGGGCGGCGGAACGGGCGGGCACATCTACCCCGCACTGGCCGTCGCCCGGTCACTTCGCGCTAGCCCCGCCGAACCGGAGGTCGCCTGGCTGGGCGGACACCGGGGCCTGGAGTCCGGGATCGTCCCGGCCGCCGGGATCCCCCTGCGCCGGCTTGCCCTGCGATCCCTGCGGAGCACCGATCGGTCCGTCCACCTGGCCCTCGATCCGGCCAGGCTGGCCCTGTCGGTGCCCCAGGCCACGGCCATCCTCGTCCGGCAGCGTCCGGCTGCCATCTTCACGACCGGCGGCTTCGTGGCCATCCCGGTCATCCTGGCCGCCAGTGCCCTGCGCATCCCGGTGGTCCTCTGGGAGGGCAACGTGATCCCCGGCCGGAGCGTCCGGGCCACCGCTCGCCTGGCCGACGCGGTGGCCGTCTCCAACGGCGCGACCTGCGCCGCCCTGGGCCTGGCCGCCGGCCGCTGTTTCGAGACGGGCACGCCAATTCGCGAACTCGATGGAATTGATCCGATCGCCGCCCGGGAGCGCTTTGGTGTCCCGCCGGGCGGCCGGCTGCTCCTGATCTTTGGCGGGTCGCAGGCCGTCCGGCGTTTCAACGGGGCGGTGGCCGGCGCGCTCGGCCGGCTGGTCGAACGGGTCCACGTTGTGCACGTGACCGGCGAAGCCGGCTACGCCGCGGCCCTGGCCGGTCGCGAGGCCCTGCCAGCGGCGGTTCGCGATCGCTACCGGCCGTATCCATTCCTGCGGGCCGAGATGAGCCAGGCCCTCGTGGCGGCCGACCTGATCGTGGGCCGGGCCGGCAGCTCCACCCTGGCCGAGGCAACGGCCCTCGGCCGGCCGCTGGTGGTGGTGCCCTATCCCCATGCCGCCGGACATCAGCGGGCCAATGCTCTGCCCCTGGTCCAGGCAGGTGCGGCGCGGCTGATCGAGGACGCCGATTTCGATGCCGAGACGCTGCTGGCGGCCGCCGCGATCCTGGACGACCCGGCCGCCCACAACGCGATGGCCGCAGCGTCACGCGCCCTGGGCCGCCCGGCCGCCGCCGCTGCCGTGGCCGACCTGGTCCTGGCTGCGGCCGAGCGGCGCGCGTTTCCCGAGCCCGCGGCGATCCTCCGACGGGCCCGCGGGGAGTTGCCCGGATGAGCCCCGTCAGCGAGCGGCCGGCGGCTTTCGACGCGCTCACCCTGGGCACCGACATCCAGCGCCGGATCGGGGTCAAGACCTCGCGCGACGAACCGCTGGCCCGCTTCACCACGCTCCGCCTGGGGGGCCGGGCGGACCTGTTCGCGGTTGCCCACAACGCCTTCGAACTGCGCAAGCTGGTCCAGTTCGCCCGATCGCGCGGGCTGGCCCACACCGTCCTGGGCCGGGGTAGCAACGTCCTGATCGCCGACGCCGGGATCCGCGGCCTGGTCATCCAGGACCACGCCGAGGGGATCGAGGTCGTGGGCCAGACCGTGATCGCCGAGGCGGGCGTGCCGATGGCCCGGGCCGCGACGGTCAGCCAGGGCGCCGGCCTGTCCGGCCTCGAATTCGGGCTGGCCATCCCGGGCACGGTCGGCGGCGCGGTGTGGGCCAATGCCGGCGCCCATGAATCGAACGTGGCGGCCATCCTCGCGACGGCCCGAGTCCTGGCGGCCGACGGCAGTGAAGGCCAGTTGACCCCGGACGAACTGGGCCTGGGCTACCGCGACAGCCGCCTCAAGCATGGCGCCCCGGGGGATCCAGCAGCGGTGGTCCTGGGCGCCACGTTCAACCTTGAGCCGGCGGCTGCCGATGAGATCAAGCTGCGCCTGGAGGAGATTCGGCACTGGCGCCAGGAACACCAGCCGCTGGGTACGCCCAGCGCCGGGTCATGGTTCCGCAACCCGTTGCCGGACTCGGCCGGCGCTCTGATCGATGGGGCCGGTCTCAAGGGCCTCCGGATCGGTGGGGCGAGCGTAAGTGAGAAGCATGCCAACTTCCTGGTCAACGACCAAAAGGGCAGCGCCTCGGACCTGCGCCGGCTGTCCGACCGGGTCCGGGCCGAGGTGAGCCGGCGGACCGGGATCGTCCTCCAGGAAGAAGTCGTGTACCTGGGCGACTGGGGCGACTGGCAGCCGGAGGTGGCGCCATGAGCTCGCGGCCGTCGGTGGTGGTCCTGCTCGGCGGTCCCTCGGCGGAGCACGACGTCTCGATCGTATC
>JBBRIV010000180.1:0-6520 GCA_038220425.1 Candidatus Limnocylindrales bacterium | reverse complement strand
CCCTGCCCGGCCATCTTGCGGGTCGCGCCAACGACGGCATCGAGCAGCACCGCCCGGCTGCCTTCCTGGTCGCTTGACATCGGTTCGCTCCAATTGCTATCATCTGCACTGAGCAGATAAATACTAGCGCAATGACCAAACAATAGCAACGCCGGCTTCCGAGGATGGCATGACCACACAGACGAGGACCATCGATCCAGCAGCCGAGTCCGTGATCCGGACTCGTGACCTGCGCAAGACATTCACCGGACGTGGGGGAGCGGTCGAGGCCGTCAAGGGCGTCGACCTGGACGTCAGGGCCGGCGAGATCTTCGGCTTCCTCGGCCCGAACGGCGCCGGCAAGACCACGACGCTGCGGATGCTCGCAACGCTGATCCCGCCAACGTCGGGTGAGGCCACCGTCGCCGGCGTCGACCTGCTGCGCAACCCCGGCCAGGTCCGCGAGCGGATCGGGTACGTCGCCCAGGGTGGCGGCAGCGACCCGTTGATGACCGGCCGGGGCGAGCTCGTCATCCAGGCCCGCTTGTTCGGGATGAGCCGCAAGCAGGCCGAGGTGCGCGCCGCCGAGGTCCTCGCCGCCCTCGACCTGGCCGATGCAGCCGGCCGGACGACCGGCACGTACTCGGGCGGGATGCGCCGGCGGCTCGATATCGGGATGGGCATCGTCCACCAGCCCAAGCTGCTCTTCCTCGACGAACCCACGACCGGCCTGGACCCGCAGGCTCGGGCCAACCTCTGGGACGAGGTCCGCAAGCTCCGTGACAACGGGACGACGGTCTTCCTGACGACCCACTACCTGGAGGAGGCCGACATCCTGTGCGACCGCGTCGCGATCATCGACCACGGCACGATCGTGGCCGAAGGGACGCCGATCGAGCTCAAGCGGGCGATCGCCGGCGATGTCGTGACCCTCGGGATCAGCGAGCACGAGCGCGTGCTCAGCCTGGCCCGGGCCGAGTCGTACGTCCGCGAGGCGAATGACCAGGACGAGGACGGACTCGTCCGGTTGTACGTGGATGACGGCGACCGGGCCTTGCCCCAGCTCCTGCGCCTGCTCGACGGAGCCGGCCTGTCACCCCAGACCATTGCCCTCAGCCGACCGAGCCTGGACGACGTGTTCCTGCGCAAGACCGGCCGTTCGCTGCGCGAAACCGCGGCGTAGGAGAATCATCGAATGAAAGTCGTACGCGATACCTGGCTGATCTTCGAGCGCTCGATGTTCCTGACCTTGCGCAACCCGGTCTGGATCATCGTCGGGCTGCTCCAGCCGTTCCTGTACCTGGTCCTGTTCGGACCGCTCCTCAAGAGCATTGCCGAGAGCACGCCCGGCTTCCCGCCCGGCGGCGCGTTCAACATCTTCGTGCCCGGCCTGCTCATCCAGATCGCCCTGTTCGGAGCTGCCTTCGTGGGCTTTGGGCTGATCTCCGAGATGCGCAGCGGCGTAGTCGAGCGAATGCGGGTGACCCCGCTCAGCCGGTTCGCGATGCTCCTCGGCCGGGCGCTCCGCGACGTTGTGATCCTGGACGTCCAGGCCCTCGTCCTGATCGTCCTCGCCCTGCCCTTCGGACTGAAGATCGATCCGGCCGGCCTGCTCGTGGCGCTCTCACTGCTGTCGTTGATCGGGCTGACGATGGCGCCGCTCTCATACACGCTCGCGCTGATCCTCAAGAACGAGGACGCGCTGGCGCCGGTCGTGACCACGATCTCCCTGCCCCTGCTCCTCCTGTCGGGCATCCTGCTACCGCTCACCCTGGCCCCGGACTGGCTCCAGACCCTGGCCAAGATCAACCCCCTCAGCCACGCCGTCGATGCGATCCGAGCCCTGTTCAACGGTCACTTCGGGGATCCCAGCGTCGGGTTCGGGGTGGCCCTGATGGCAATCCTGGCAATCCTTGCCCTGGCGGTCGCCTCGCGCACCTTCGGCCGTTCAGCGGCCTGACCGGGGCCTACAATCGGCTGATGACGGATCGGCCCATCAAGGTACTCATCGCCAAACCCGGCCTGGACGGCCACGACCGCGGCGCGAAGGTCCTCGCCAGGGGCCTTCGCGACGAGGGCTTTGAAGTTGTCTACACCGGCCTGCGCCAGACGCCCGAGATGGTCGCAACCGCCGCTCTTCAGGAGGACGTCGACATCGTTGGCCTGTCGATTCTGTCGGGCGCCCACATGACCCTCGTGCCCCGGATCTGCCAGCTCCTCCAGGCGGAGGGGCTGTCGGACGTCCTGGTCACGGCCGGCGGGATCATTCCCGACGACGATGTCCCGGCGCTCAAGGCGGCCGGTGTCAGCGCGGTCTTCGGACCGGGCACGACCATCGCCCAGGTCGCCGACTACTTCCGGGCGAACGCCCGACCTCGCGACTAGGGTGAGCCCGCCGGCCGGCGGCGGCGCCGACGAGCTGTGCGCCACGGCCCTGGCCGGCGATCGCCGATCACTGGCCAAGTTGCTGACCGCCGTCGAGAACCGGACGACGCTGGCGGAGGCGGCGCTCCGGCGCCTGTATCCGCTCGCCGGTCGCGCCCACCTCGTCGGGATCACCGGGCCACCGGGTGCCG
Source organism: Candidatus Limnocylindrales bacterium (assembly GCA_038220425.1). Lineage (GTDB taxonomy): Bacteria > Chloroflexota > Limnocylindria > Limnocylindrales > CSP1-4 > Palsa-1033. The sequence continues at coordinate 3,965 of JBBRIV010000180.1, read as the reverse complement.
GCAAGAGCACCCTCGTTGCTGCCCTCGTCGGGCAGTTGCGGACGGTCGGCCGAACCGTCGCCGTAGTCGCCGTCGATCCGTCGAGCCCGATCACGGGCGGCGCGATCCTGGGCGACCGGGTCCGGATGCAGGCGTACGCCGGAGATCGCGACGTATTCATTCGCTCGATGGCGGCCCGCGGTCATGCTGGTGGGCTCGCCGCCACGACCGGGGCGGCCTGCGCGGTGCTCGACGCGGTCGGTTTCGAGATCGTCCTGATCGAGACGGTCGGGACTGGCCAGAGCGAGGTCGAGGTCGCTGCGGCGGCCGATACAACGGTCGTTCTCGAGGCGCCCGAAATGGGTGACGAAGTCCAGGCGATCAAGGCGGGCCTGCTGGAAGTTGCCGACCTCGTGGTGGTCAACAAGGGCGATCGACCGGGCGCATCGCGCACAGCCAGCCAGCTTCGAGCGATGCTCGGCGGCCGGCGCGGTCAGCACGGACCGCCGGTCCTGATCACCACCGCCGCCACCGGCGCAGGCGTGCCCGAGCTGCTGACCGCGATCGACCATCGACGAGCCGATGGTGCTCTCAGCGACGATGGAGCGAAGCGCCTGGCCCGGGCCGATGCGGAGCTGCGCGGTGCTCTGGCCGATCGGATCGGCCGCCGCCTGGACGAACCTGGGCTCGCCGCTGCCCGCGAGACTGCCGTCCGAGCCGTGGCGGCGCACCAGCTGGACCCGTATACAGCGGCTGACGAGCTGCTCGGATCGCTGCTCAGATGACGATCGATCGGGTATTCGTGGCGGGAGCCGGCCTGATGGGCCACGGGATTGCGCAGGTCCACGCCGTCATTGGCAAGCAGGTGACCCTGTACGAGCCGGATATCTCCCGGGCGATCGCCGGCCGGGAGCGGATTGCCGGCAACCTCGAGCGGGCCGTGGCCAAGGGCCAGCTCGACGGCCAGGCGCGCGACGCGACTCTGGCCCGGATCACGCCAACGGACCGCCTGGCCGATGTGACCGGCGCCGACCTGGTGATCGAGGCGGTCTTCGAGGATCTGGGCGTGAAGCAGGCGCTCTGGACCGAGATCGACGGGCACGCTCCAGCCGCCGCGATCTTTGCCTCAAACACGAGCTCGATCGCCATCGCTGAGCTTGCCTCGGCGGTCAGCCCGGCGCGCCGGCCGGCCTTCGTCGGGATGCATTTCTTCAGCCCCGTTCCGGTCATGCGCCTGGTCGAGCTGATCAGGAGCATCGACACGGACGACGCCACCGAAGCCGCGATCCGGGGACTCGTCGCTGAGCTGGAGGTACGTGGTCGCGAGCGCGACGGCGCCAAGCCATGGGTGATGATCGTCGCGGCCGACCGGCCCGGCTTCATCGTGAACCGGATCCTGATGCCGTTCCTGGCCGAGGCGATGCGCGCCCTCGAGGAGAACCTGGGGACCGCCGCCGACATCGACACCGGAGCGAAGCGTGGCCTGAACCACCCGATGGGCCCGCTCGAGCTGGCCGACTTCGTCGGCCTCGACGTCTGCCTGGGCGTGATGCGAGTGCTCCACTCGGGCCTCGGCGATGCGCGATTTGCTCCGCCCCGGGTCCTCGAGGAGCTGGTCAGCGCCGGCCACCTCGGCCAGAAGACCGGCCGAGGGTTTTACACCTACCCCCGCTGAATCGCGCGCGGATCGGTGCCGCCGCCGGCGCGCCGGCGGCCCTCGGTCGGCGCCGCCTCTGTCCATGCGCTCCCAGTCGTGCTCAGCCACGCATGGGACCGTGGTCCCGCGTGGCCATTTCGGCCCCAGGTTGCCCGTACGGTGCCTGGTGGCGGAAAAACGACGAAGGTGGGTGAGGTGACCACCTCGGTTTTGCGGCAGCACATCGGCGTTTGCCGGCAGCGCTTCGGACTTCCGCCATTCACCGCTCCCAGCCGCCGTATGGTCGGAAACCTGGGTCTGGCGGCCTGGCTTGGCAGGTGTGGAGCTGCTCTCACGCACGAGCCGCGACGCACGGATCTCGTAGACACGCAATTCCGGCCAGGATCCGACCATAACGCGGCTCCGAGCGCTATTTGGCAACGAGCGGCCGAGCGGCCCCGGCCCCCGGCCTCGGGGCAACGAGCGGCCGAGCAGCCCCGCGGCAGCCCAGGCCTCGGGCAACGAGCGGCGGCAGGTTGCCCGCCGGGCGCCAGCCGAAGTGGCCGCCCCGCCCCGGTGTAGATTCGATCCGATGACCAACCATGAGTCCGGCCGCGACGGCGGCATTTTCATCGTCAGCGCCGCCCGGACGCCGATCGGTAAGTTCGGCGGCGGCTTGAGCACGATCCCGGCGACCCAGCTCGGCGGCGTCGCGATCCGGGCGGCGCTCGAACGGGCAGGGCTGCCCGAGGGCACGCCGATCGACGAAGTCCTGATGGGCCAGGTTCTCCAGGGTGGCGCCGGCCAGGCACCTGCCCGCCAGGCTGCCCTCGCCGGCGGCCTGCCCGACACGACCAGCGCCACAACGATCAACCGGGTGTGTGGCTCGGGCATGAAGGCGATCATGCTGGCCGCCGCGGAAATCAGGGCGGGCGACGCGAGCGTGGCGGTCGCCGGTGGGATGGAGAGCATGAACGGCGCTCCGTTCCTGCTCCCGAATGCCCGCTTCGGCTACCGGCTGGGCAATGGCGCATTGGTCGACTCGGCCGTCCACGACGGCCTGTGGTGCGCCTTCGAGGATTGCCACATGGGCACCCATGCCGAGCGCGTGGCGATCCGTGACTCGGTCAGCCGCGCGGACCAGGACGCGTTCGCCTTGAGCAGTCACCAAAAGGCCATCGCCGCCATCGACGCCGGCCGCTTCGACGCGGAGATGGCGCCGGTGACGGTCCGCGACGCCAAGGGTCGCGAAACGGTGGTCAGCACCGACGAAGGCCCGCGGCGCGACACGACCATCGAGGCCCTCGCCCGCCTAAAGCCGGTCTTCGCCCTGCCCGACGGCCCAGACCGTGGTTCGGCCACGGACGGGACGGTCACCGCCGGGAACGCCCCAGGGATCACCGACGGCGCCGCCGCAACGGTCGTGGCCAGCGAACGCGCCGTCGAGGACCTGGGCCTCAAGCCGCTGGCCCGGATCATTGGCTACAGCCAGGCCGAGGTCGCCCCAAAGTGGCTGTTCCTGGCGCCGGTCACCGGCGTCCGCCGGCTGCTCGAGCGGATCGAGATGCCGATCGACGCCTTCGACCTGATCGAGATCAACGAGGCCTTCGCCGCCCAGGCCCTGGCTGATGGCCGGGAGCTCGGGTTCGACTGGTCGAAGGTCAACGTGAACGGGGGAGCGATCGCCCTCGGCCATCCGATCGGCGCGAGCGGCGCCCGGATCGTGGCGACCCTGGTCCATGAGCTGGAGCGCCGGGCCGGTCGTTACGGCCTGGCGACCCTGTGCCTGGGCGGTGGTGGATCCGTGGCCATGGCCGTTGAGCGAGTGGGTGCATGAGCGACCAGTCAGTTCCCCAATTCCAGCTGTTCATCGCCGGGGAGTGGGTCGATTCGAGTGGTGGGCAGACATTCGAAAGCCGCAACCCGGCCGACACCCGCGACGTGATCGGCCAGTTCCAGTCGGGCACCGCGGCCGATGTGGCCAAGGCGATCCGCTCGGCCGAAACCGCCGGCCTGCGCTGGCGCCGGACACCGGCTCCCAAACGGGGCGAGATCCTGTACCGCTTTGGTGCCCTGATGGCCGAGCACAAGGAACGCCTGGCCCGGGTGATGACCCGCGAAATGGGCAAGGTCCTGACCGAAGCCCGGGGTGACGTCCAGGAGGGAATCGATATCGCCTTCCTGATGGCCGGCGAGGGACGCCGGCTCTTTGGCGACACGACACCATCCGAACTGCCCGACAAGTGGGCGATGTCGATCCGCGAGCCGATCGGGGTGGCCGGGATCATCACGCCCTGGAACTTCCCGATGGCCATTCCGTGCTGGAAGATGATGCCCGCCCTGGTCAGCG
>JBBRIV010000179.1:0-6530 GCA_038220425.1 Candidatus Limnocylindrales bacterium | reverse complement strand
CACGGCCGCCAAGCAGCCCAGCGTCCCGATGGCCGTTGTGGCCGTGGCTGCCGGTGAGGGTCTGGCGGCAATCTTCCGTGACTTCGGGGTCGCCGCGGTGGTCCAGGGCGGCCAGGCGGCCAATCCCAGTACCGGCGAGCTGCTCGAGGCGATCGAGGCCGTGAACGCGCTCGAGACCCTCCTGCTGCCCAACAACCCCAACGTGATCCTGGCCGCCCGGCAGGTCGCCGGCCTGACTGCCCGGACGGTCTACGTGATCCCGACCCGCAATGCGGCCGAGGGCTTCGCTGCGCTCATCGCCCTCGACCCGAGTCACGATGGTGCCGCCAACGTCGATGAGATGACCGCCGCGGGCCGGGCAATCGAGTCCCTGTCGGTCACCACGGCCGTGCGCGACGCCAAGGTCAGTGGGCGCAAGGTGCGTCGGGGCCAGACGATCGTGCTCGACCCGGATGACGGTCTCGTCGCGGTCGACGGCGACCGGGATCGGGCGATCGAGGCGGCGATCCGGGGGCTCCGGCCCGGGATCGAGCTGATCACCCTGTTCTATGGCGAGGGTGCCGACCTGGCCGAGGCGGAGGCCACGGCCCGCCGGATCACGGCGACCCTCGAGGGTGTGGAGGTAGAGGTGCGCCACGGTGGCCAGCCCCACTACCGGTACCTGATCTCGGCCGAGTAAGCCATGGCGAACGGCCCGCCGGACCGCCGACCCGCCCCCGCCGGCAAGGCCCGGGCACGCCGTGTCGCGGCCCCGCCGCCACCCACCGATCCGGCCGAGATCCTGCTGGCGCCGCTGGGGGAGAGTGGCCTGCCCGGCCAGGCCGTGCTCCGCCGAGCGGGCCTGCGCCTGGACCTGCGCAGCGTTCGGGACCTGCTCTTCCACCTACCTCGGCGCTACGAGGATCGCCGGGAAATGAGCACGATCGCCGGATTGCGCGATCTTCAGGACGGCGCAACGGCCAGCGTGCGGGTGGAGGTCCGCTCGATTCATGTCGAGCAGACCCGCCGGCGGCGGGTGCAGGTGACCCGGGCCACCCTGTTCGACGAGACCGGCGAGGCCGAGGCAACCTGGTTCGGCCGGCGGTTCATCGAGAAACGGGTCCGCGCCGGGCAGCACCTGGTGGTCAGCGGCCGGCTCAAGCTGCGCGGGTTCACGCCCGTCTTCGACGACCCGGAATTCTCCCCGGAAGATGGCACCGATCCGCTCCACGCCGGCCGGATCGTGCCGGTCTACCGGCTGACGGCCGGACTGACTGCGGCCCGGATCCGGGAGGGCATTCGCGCCGCTCTCGACCGGACCGGCCTGATGTACCCGGAATACCTGCCGGCCGGCGTTCTCGCGGCGGAGGGCCTCGAGCCGATCAGCCGGGCGCTGGACCAGGTCCACTACCCGGCCAGCCTCGAGGATCGTGACGCAGCGCTCCGCCGGCTCGCCTTCGACGAGCTGCTGGCGCTCCAGCTGGGGATGGTCGGCCGGCGTCGCCAGCGCGGCCGGACCCGCTCCGAACCCGTGGTGGTGGGCGACGAGCGCGATTCTGCCGTCCGGGCCGTGCTGACCGCCGAGATCAGCACCAAGGTTGGCCGGCCGGTCGAGCTGACCAGCGACCAGGTTGCCGCGATGGCGGCCATCCGGGCCGACCTGGCCCAGCCCGAGCCGATGCTCCGGTTGCTCCAGGGCGATGTGGGTTCGGGCAAGACCGCGGTCGCCGCGCATGCCCTGGCCCTCGTTGCCGGGACGGGCCGGCAGGGCGCCCTCCTGGCTCCGACCGACCTGCTCGCCCGGCAGCACGCGGCGACTGTCGGCGACCTCCTCGCCCCGTTGGGCATCGGGGTCACCCTGCTGACCGGCTCGCTCTCGGCGGCCGGCCGCAAGAAGGCCCTCGAGGCGATCGCATCTGGCCAGGCAACCGTGGTCGTGGGGACCCACGCCCTATTCCAGGAATCGGTCCAGTTCGCCGACCTGGGCCTGGCGGTGATCGACGAACAGCATCGCTTCGGGGTGGACCAGCGCGGCCAGCTCGAGGCCAAGGCCAAGGGCACGGCGGCGGGTGACGCGGCGCCCCATGTCCTGCTGATGACCGCCACGCCGATCCCGCGCACCCTCGGCCAGATCCTGTACGCCGACCTGGAGGTGTCCGACCTGCGGATGGCCCCGACGGGACGGCTGCCGATCAGCACGGGGATCCGGACCAGCGTCAACCTGGGCGGCCTATGGCCGTTCGTGGCCGAGCAGGCGGCCCTCGACCGCCGGACCTTCGTCGTCGTGCCCCTGATCGAGGCCGCCGAGGACGATGCCGCGACGGCGGCCAAGGACGAGGCGATTCGCCTGGGCGAGCTGCTCGGCCTGCCCGTAGGCCTCGTCCATGGCCGGATGAAGCCGGCCGAACGAGACGCCGAGATGCGCCGCTTTCGCGATGGCGAGACGCGGGTCCTGGTGGGCACGACCGTGATCGAGGTTGGCGTGGATGTGCCCGAGGCCACGGTCATGGTCGTCGAGGGCGCTGACCGGTTTGGCCTGGCCCAGCTCCACCAGCTCCGCGGCCGGGTGGGGCGGGGGACCGATAAGAGCTACTGCGTGCTTGTCTCCGACGTTACGGCCCAGGATGAACCCGTCGCCTGGGCGCGTCTGCAGGCGGTCAGGGACCTGACCGATGGCTTTGAGCTGGCCGAGAAGGACTTCGAGCTGCGCGGTGAGGGCGACGTCCTTGGCCTGATCCAGTCCGGCCTGCCTCGGCTCCGGGTGGCTTCACTCCAGCGCCTCGATCATCGCGAGCTGGCCAGGCACGCCCGGCACCATGCCGAGGCCCTCCTGGACCCGGCCGGCGAGCTGCACGGGGCGGACCTGGCCGCTCTGCGCCACGAGCTCAGCGCCGGCTGGCTCGAGCCGATCTGGTCGGGCGACCCGGCCAGCGGCGCCTGATGAGCGACGGCGCCTGATGAGCGGCGGCGCCTGATGCCCGATCATGCCGGGCGGGTGATTGCCGGCCGGGCCGCCGGTCGGCGGCTCGCGGCCCCCGGTCCGGGCACCCGGCCGCTCACCGACCGGGTCAAGCAGACCCTGTTCGCGATCCTCGAGCCCGAGCTGGCCGGGGCGCGCTTCCTGGACCTGTGCGCGGGCACCGGTGCCGGCGCCATCGAGGCACTCTCCCGCGGGGCGTCGGGTGCGCTGCTCATTGAGCACGACGCGCGGGCCTGCCGGACGATCGCCGAGAACCTCGCCCACACCGGCCTGGCCGGCCCCACGGTCGGTGTCGTCCGGGCCGATGCGATCGCCTGGCTGACCGGCGCTCTCGGGTCGCCCGAGCGCGCCACGGCCGAGGGCGCCTTTGGCGTCGTGCTCCTCGATCCACCGTACGTGGATCAGCGCCTGCTCGAGGCGCTCCTCGAGCTCCTCGGCGGCAAATCGGCCGGCGCCGTCCTGGCACCCGAGGCGACGATCGTGGCCAAGCACTTCTGGCGGACGGCCCCGCCGGCCCGGATCGGCCTGCTACGATCGGTCCGCGAGCGGCGGTTCGGCGAGACCACGCTGACGTTCTATCGCCGGGTCGCAACGGAGGACGGATGAGGAGCGCGGTCTACCCTGGATCGTTCGATCCGGTCACGTTCGGTCACCTTGATGTCGTCCGGCGGGCGGCGGCGGCCTTCGATCGGGTCCTGATCGCCGTCCTGGTCAACCCGCGCAAGACCTCGCTGCTGACGGTGACCGAGCGGCTCGATTCGATCCGCGCCTCGCTTGCCGCCCTCGAGCCGGGCCTGGCCGAGCGGATCGACGTCGAATCATTCGACGGCCTGACCGTCGACGTCTGCCGGCGGGCCGGCGCCGGGTTCATCGTTCGCGGCCTGCGCGCCGTGTCCGACTTCGAGACAGAGATGCAGCTGGCCCACAACAACCGGGTCCTGGCCCCGGATATCGACACAGTCTTCTTCATGACCGCGGTCGAGCACAGCTATGTCAGCTCCACCCTGGTCCGCGAGATTGCCCGCTTTGGGGGTAGCGTCACCGCGATGGTCCCGGGCCCAGCCGAGGTGGCCCTGCGCGTGGCTCTTGAACGAGTGCGATAATTCGATCCGCGCCGGCTCTGCCGTTCGCCGTTACCAGTCCAGGGAGGGCCGGTCCGATCGACATCATCTTCCTCGTCACGCGACTCGAGAACCTGATCGCCAGCGGGAAGAAGCTGCCCCTCACCAGCAACATCGTCCTTGACCAGGGTGCGGCCCTGGGCCTGATCGACGAGCTCCGGGTGGCGATTCCCGAGGAGATCCGGGCGGCCAAGCGGATCAATTCCGAGGGCGAGCGGATCATTGAGAAGGCCCAGGAAGAGGCCGAGACGATCGTCGCCCGGGCCCAGGAGCAGGCGGCTTTCCTGATCGAGGAGCGCGGCCTGACCCAGGCCGCCGAGGACGAAGGGCGACGGATCCTGGGCCGGATCAACGAGGAGGCCGAGGGCATCCGCCAGGGTGCCGACGAGTACGCCACGTCCGTCCTGGCCAGGCTCGAGGTCGAGGTGGCCCGGACGCTCCAGAGCATCCGCAAGGGCATTGCCGTGATCGATTCGCGCAGCCCGGTCGAGGCCGATGACGACGGTCCCGTGGTCCCGACCGACGGGTATGCCGATGACGAGGACTTCGAGCCCGCGCCGGCTCGCTCGACCCGCGGATGACCGCTGTCTCCGCCAGCCCTGAGCTGACCTACCCGCTGGCTGCCCTGCTGGCTGAGCCCCCCGGCTCGCGCCGCGACTACGCCATTGACGCTGTCCCGGTGGATCTGGGCGACGACCTGGAGCTGGCCACCCCGGTCAGCGGCCGGGTGGCCACGCCGGTCAGCGGCCGGGTGCGCTTCAGCCGGACCAACCGGGGCGTCCTGATCACGGGTTCCGTAGAGGCCACCCTGGCCCTGGTCTGCAGTCGCTGCCTGCGCCCGATCGAGCTGGGGCTGCGGGCCACCCTCAACGAGGAGGCTCTGCCCACGATCGACCTGGCCTCGGGCCGCCCGCTCGATCCCTCGATCGAACCCGAGATCGTGCGCCTGACCGACCACCACGAGGCCCTCCTCGAGCCGATCGTGCGGGAGGCAATCCAGCTGATCGAGCCGATTGCCCCGGTTTGCCGGCCCGACTGTCCGGGCCTGTGCGTCGTCTGCGGCGAGCGACTCGAGGACGGTCCGCACAGCCACGATGAGTCCAGCATCGATCCCCGCCTGGAGGCCCTCCGGGCGTTCCGGGTCGACGGCGACGCCGGGACGGGCTAGACTCGCCCGTCCGCGCCAAGCACCACCAGCACCACCATCAGAGGAGCGAAAACGAGCAATGGGAGTCCCGAAGCGACGGGTATCGCACGCCCGGCAGGGCGATCGGCGCAGCCACCTGGCCCTGTCTTTGCCGCATCTTGAAGAGTGCCCGCACTGTCACGAACCCAAGCAGCCCCACCATGCCTGCCCGAATTGCGGGTACTACGGTGGTCGCCAGGCAATCGAGCTGAAGCGCACCACCGACGAGGCCGCCTCCTAGGCACGTGGACCTCAGCGCCGTCCGTGGCGCGACCTCAGACCGCCGCGTCCGGGTCGCCGTGGATGCGATGGGCGGCGATCACGCGCCCGAGGAAGTCGTTCAGGGCGCCCTGATTCACGCCCGAGCCCATCCCCGGGACGACGTGATCCTGGTGGGCGACGAGATCCAGGTCCGGGCCATCGCCGGGCTCGACCTGCCCGACAACGTCAGCTTCGTGCACGCCAGCGAAGTCGTCGAGATGGACGAGCACGCAGCTCAGAACGTGCGGTCCAAGCGCGACGCATCGATCAACGTGGCCATGAAGCTGGTCCGCGCCGGCGAGGCCGACGCGGTCGTGACGGCCGGCCATACCGGAGCCGGGGTGGCCGCGGCCATCCTCCACCTCCATCGCGCTCCGGGCGTCGACCGGCCCGCCCTGGCCGTCCAGATGGTCACCGAGACCGGCCCGTTCGTGCTCCTCGACATCGGGGCCACGACCAACTCCACCGGTGAGCAGCTCTACCAGTTCGCCGAGATGGGCGCCCTGTTCGCCGAGCAGGTGCTCGGGGTGGAGCGGCCCCGGGTGGCCCTCCTCTCGATTGGTGAAGAGACCGGCAAGGGCGACGCCCGGATCCAGCGGGCGACCGAGCTGCTCCAGGCCTCGAGCCTGAACTTCATCGGCAACGTCGAGGGCAAGGACCTGGTCACCCACATGGCCGACGTGGTGGTCTGCGACGCAGTCGTTGGCAACGTGGTTATCAAGTTCTTTGAGGGCCTGTCGGGGTTCATCTTTGGCCTGCTCCGCAAGGAGTTCAGGCGCCTGCCCTTCGGACCGCCGGCTGCCGTCCTGATGGGACCCGGGATCCGCCGGATCCGCCGCATCTTCGACTACGAGACCTCCGGTGGCTCGCCCCTGCTGGGGGTCAACGGGACGGTGATCATCACCCACGGCCGGGCCAAGCGGCGGATGATCTCGTACGCCGTGGCCGTCGGCGCGGCGGCCGCCCGGGCGGGCATCCCCGAGGCGATCGCCAGGACGTTTGA
>JBBRIV010000178.1:0-6545 GCA_038220425.1 Candidatus Limnocylindrales bacterium | reverse complement strand
TCGATCAGCCAGTCGGCCGTCTTGATCACGTCCAGGTTGTGCTCGATGACCAGGACCGTGTTTCCCTGGTCGACCAGGCGGGACAGCACGGTGAGGAGCTTACGGATGTCCTCGAGATGACCATCGAGGAGGCCCTCGAGTTCTTCAGCCCGGTGCCCTCGGTCCGGGTCAAGCTCCAGACCCTGTTTGATGTGGGCCTGGGCTACGTCCACCTCGGCCAGCCGGCCACCACCCTGTCGGGCGGCGAGGCGCAGCGGGTCAAGCTGGCCACCGAGCTGTCGCGCCGGGCGACCGGCCGGACGCTGTACGTCCTCGACGAGCCAACCACCGGCCTCCACTTTGCCGACGTCGAGAAGCTCCTCCAAGTCCTCCATCGACTCGTCGACAGCGGTAACACGGTCCTCGTGATCGAGCACAACCTGGACGTGATCAAGACGGCCGACTGGCTGATCGAGCTGGGGCCCGCCGGCGGCTTCCGCGGTGGCCGGATCGTGGCCGAAGGGACGCCCGAAGCCGTCGCCAAGGTGGTCGGATCCGCGACCGGCGAATATCTCGGCCGGGTGCTCCGGGGCGAGCCGCTGATTCCACTGAGCGGGGTGACCTTTGCCGACGATGCCGGGCGGGGACTGACTGGCCGCGATGGTGGGACCAATGGCAACGGTGCCCGGGAGGCGATCGCGCTGCCGATCGAGGCACCCCGGAAGCGGGCCGTCAGCAGCCGCTCGTGAGTCGCTCGGAGCGCCCGTGAACTCGAAGCGCACGTGAACAGGACCACGGGCCCCGCGCGCCACGAGCTGCCCCTGATCGACGAACGCGGCCTGATCGCCGCGCGGGCTGCCGAGGTCACCCTGAAGCTGGCCCAGGATCGCGGCCTCGTCCGCTGGGTCCACTTCCTCGACCCGCTGCCGGAGCGTTTCAGCGATGGCGACATGCGCGAGATGCGCTCCGCCGCGATGCGCGCCCGGGCCGCCTTTGGGCCCAAGGACTCGATCCGCGACGTCCTGCCCGACGACATCACCGAGCCGCTCCTTGACGCGGTCGACCGGCTCCTGCGCGAGCTCAACCGCTACGACCGCGCCCTGCGCTAGGGACGCAGCTCCGAGCGGCTGAACGCTTCGAGCAGGAAGCGCGATGGAGCTGCCGGGTCGTACAGGAGGGTCAGTGACTGGCGCGCTCGCGTCCACGCGACGTAGGCCAGCCGACGCTCTTCCTCGAGGGCACGGTCCTTGTCCGCCGCCTCGTCGAGCGCCCGGTGGCTGGGGAACCGGTCGGCGTCCATGAGGACGAGGACGTGATCGAACTCGAGGCCCTTCACAGCGTGGGCCGTGGCCAGGGTCAGGGACGCATCGTCCCGACGCAGGCGAGCGAGGCGTGCATGCTGGTCGAGGAGCGCTGCGGCCAGGGCTTCGCCATCGGTGAAGCGGGGCGCCCAGCCGAGGAGCGCGTCATACGCTGCCGTCGACTGCGGCTCGCTCGCTTCCCGCAGCCGACCGACCTGAACGAGCAGGGGCGTGTCCGGTTCGTGCCGTGATGCGTCGCGGACTGCCGCGATCGCCGGCCCGAGGGCCGGATCGTCGAGAGGCAACGTGACGCCGGTAGCACGGAATGGGACGTCCTGTTCCAGCGCGATCACCGCCGCCGGCACGAGTTCAGCGTTCGTCCGGGCCAGGACTGCCCGGGTTGCCCTGTCGGCCGGCCATGCCGCGAAGGCTCGGGCGATCCGTTCGTCGTCTTCGGCGCCGTCCGGCGCCAGGACGAGCCGGCCGGTGGTATCGGGCCCCGCGACGACGGTCTTCTTGAAGCGCTCGCGGTTTCGACGGATCAGCCGGACCGAACGCTCAACGACCGGACGTGGGCAGCGGAAATTCGTGGTCAGGTCGTGACGCACCAACCCCGGCAGGAGGTCCGCCACGTTGAAGATGCGCCGGACATCCATTAGGCGGACGGATTACCATATAGCCATGAGCCGTTTGGACTGGTCCACGATTCTGCCCCACGCCGCCGCGATTGTGGTGGACACGTGCGTGACGCTCCGCCAACTGTTCTACCGGCTGGTAGCCGATGGCTCGATCCCGAACACCAGGATCGCCTACTCCCGCCTGTCCGTAGTGACGGCCGAGGCCCGCCGAGCGGGCACCTTCCCAGCCCTTGTCGACGGCCGCGGGAGCATTGCACGGCCGGCGTGGTGGGCGTCCCCGGAGGAAGCACGACAGGCGCTGCGCGAGCAGTACCGCCGAGCCCGGACGGAGGGCCAGCCGGTCAACCTCTACCTGGGCTGCGAGAAGGACGCCCTTTCGGCGCTGCTCGAGGCGTGGTTGGATGCACGCGGTATCCGGTCATGATTGTCGGCGGCTGGTCCTCCGCGGGCTACGAGCGGTCGATCAACGCAGACCTGTCTACATTCTCGGACAGACGGCCGAACGTCCTGCTCTACGTCCGCGACCTGGACCCGGCCGGGGAAAGCATCGAGCTCAACATCGCCAAGCGGGTCGGCTTCGATGATGTCCAGCGCGTGGCCTTCACGGCCCAGCAGGCAACCGACCTCAACCTGCCCGAGAACAGCGACCCAGCGGTCGCCGCCAAGCTGCAGAATCACCCTGGCCGAGCGGCGTTCGTGGCCCGCCCTGGGCGCCTGTTCCAGGTGGGGGCCGACGCCGTGCCACCGGACCCCCTGCGGGCGATGCTGGACAGTGCAATCGCCCCGTTCTGGGACAGGTCCACGTTCGATGACAGCCTGGACCGTGAAGCCGAGGAGCGGGCCACGCTATGAGCACACCTGTCGCCTACCTCCGCAAGTCCAGGGTCATCGACGAGCGCAATGGCGTCTCGTGGGAGGTCCAGGAGGCCAAGGTCCGCGAGCTCGCCGCCCAGTACGGCGACAACGGTGGACGGCTCCTGATCTTGTCCGACTGGAACATCAGCGGCCGGAAGGGTGCCAAGGGCCGCCCCGGCTATCGCGAGCTGGTCCGGATGATCGACGCGGGGGAGGCCAGTGCCGTCTACTCCTACAACATGGCCCGCCTGAGCCGATCAACCCACAATCTGCTCGAGCTGATCCACCTGGCCGACGAGCGTGGCGTGTCGGTGCGGCTCGTGGCCGACAAGTTCGACACGTCCACGGCCACCGGCAGGATGCTCCTCACGGTCCTCGCAGCGGTCGATGAGATGACCGCGGACCTGGCGTCCGAACACGCCAAGGATGCCGTGGCGGCGCGACGTGAGCGGGGCGATCAGATCGGCCATCCGTACTACGGCGCGCGACCGGGTGAAGATGCGGACGCCGTGGTCGCAGCCTACCGTCGAGCCGGCTCCCTGATGGGTGCGGCCAAGATCCTCAACCAGGCCCGGGTCCCGACGAGGATGGGCGGGCCGTGGGGAACGTCGACGATCAACGAGCTGTTGGTCCACCTCGGCGCGAAGGTCCAGCGTGCCCGGCCCGGCGCCAAGGCGGCCGCCCCGTTCGTCCTGTACCGGCTGCTTCAATGCCACTGCGGGCACACGATGACCGGCTCTCGCTACCGCAATGGCACGACGCTCGACTACACCGTCTACAAGTGCCACTACGGCTCGACGGTCCCCGGCCACGGCATCGGCACGGTGCCCGAGAAGCGGATCCTGCGCTGGGTGATGGCCGAGGCTGCCCGGCTGCGCGCCCCGGATTCGATCGTGGTCGAGCGCGAGCGCGTGGACCGGCGGGCCAGCCTCTCTGCTCGGCGCGTGGTCATCGAGGACATGTACGAGCAGAACGGCCCGAGTTGGCGGCCCGAGTACCAGCGTCGCATCGCCTTGGTCAAGGTGGCCGAGGACGAGCTGGACCGCCAGGAGGCCGCTGAGGTGGTCATGGCGGTCCCGGACGCGATCGACTGGTCGACCTGGACCCCGCAGGCGATCAACGCCGTATTACGGGCGATGTGGACCTATGTCGAGATGGGCCCCGACATGCGCCCGATCCGGGCGGAATGGACCGTGCCTGAGTGGCGGGCTAATTGATTCGCGTGGTATTGTTCCCGTATCAAGATGCAGCCCAAGGGGCTCCGGGCCACATGGACAAGTGGCACGGTTCGAACCTCAGAGGCGCCGTTGGGCGGCTACATAGCAAAGCTCACGCCGTGTGAGGGGCATAGGGGCCAAAGTGGCTCCACCAAAGCCGAGGGCAACCGGGTTTCGCATCCCGCCCTCTCCCTAGACCAAGGGGACCCCCACAGGAACCACGGCGGCGTGCAAGAGTTGGCTTAGAGCACGAGCACCAGTCCCGATAAGGATGGTGGCTCGTGCCTGTTGATTCTCGGGTCAAGAATCCCGCGAAGCAGCGTGCTGCTCGCGCTCGTTGGGGTCCCGGTATCCGCGTCGTCCGTCTGGATGCGCTAACGCTCGAGCAGCGCCGGCTCGTCCTGGCCCTGATCGACGCTGCGCGCAAAGAGACCGCCCCGGTCAGTGAGATGTCCGGGACGGTCGAGCTGCTGGAGGGTCACGGCAATGACCGACCTGCAGCCTAATCCTACACCCTACCCGAGCCGCTACGAGCTCGACCCGCTCCACGAGCAAGCCGTCGAAGCCGCCTGCGAGCGCGACCGCGGCTACGCCGAACGCCATCCAGAGGCGCATAGCTACCTCAGACCCGCGCTCGCGGATGAGTCGTGCGGCCCGTTCGGGCCGTGCGTCTCTCCTGCCGGGATCCGCGTCTGGTTCCTCGCTTCGAGCGTCCGGGCGCGGGAAGCGACCGGGTGGGGGCGATGAGCGCCGAGTCGATCCTCGCGGCGGTCAACGAGGCCTATGCGGCCGGCTTGGCCGTCATTCCACCGAAGCAGGACGGCAGCAAAGCGCCTGACGTCACGACCTGGACGAGGTACCAGGTGAAGCGGCCGACCGCGGAGGAGCTTCAGGGCTGGTATGCCAACGGCCGGACCGGGATCGGCGTCTTGGCCGGGCAGACGTCCGGCGGCCTGGAGATGCTCGAGTTCGAGGGCCGGGCGGTTGAAGCGGGCATCTCGAAGGCATTCCTCAGGCTGGCTGCTGAGATGGGCCTTGGCGACGTGGTGGAACGGATCCGGGCTGGCTACCAGGAACGGACTCCGTCCGGCGGCATCCACCTCCTGTACCGGGTCCCCACCCCATTGGGCAACACCAAGCTGGCGTCTCGGCCAGCCGCGGCGGATGAGATCGCGGCCGACCCCGAGACGAAGAGCAAGGTCCTCATCGAGACGCGCGGCGAGGGCGGCTACGTCGTCACGGCGCCCAGCAACGGCCATTGCCATGAGACGGGGCGCCCGTGGGTCATCGAATCAGGCGGGTTCGACACGATCGCGGCGATCACCGGCGACGAGCGCGACCGGCTATTCGACGTGGCCCGGATGCTCGACGAGATGCCGTTGGCTGAGGTCCGACCGCCGCGTGCCACCACGCCGTTGGGCGTGGGCGACGACGAGCGCCCAGGCGACCGCTACAACGCGCTGCCGGACCCCGAGGGCCGGATGGAGGACCTCCTCACCGGCCACGGCTGGCAGGTCGTCTACCGCCACGCCGGCATCACCTACCTGCGACGCCCCGGCAAGGATCGGGGCATCTCCGCGAGTCTCGGGCGGTACCCGGGCATGTTCATCGTGTTCTCGACGTCGACCGAGTTCAAGGCCACGTCAACGGACGACCCGAAGGGCTACCTGCCGTTCAGCGTCTACACGATCCTCGAGCACGGCGGCAAGTTCAAGGCGGCAGCGGCGGCGCTTGAGCCGCCAATCCGGATTAACGGGACACGACCTGGGACAGGTGGGAGCGAAACCGGCGGTGAGGACGACCCTCAGCCGGACACGACTGCCCTGCCCGACCTGCGCGACGTCTTCGAGTCGCTCCAGGACACGACTGAGTACCCATTCCTCGTCGACCGGATGCTCAGACTCGGCTACTTCGCCCTCCTGGCAGCGTATGAGAGCACCGGCAAGAGCTACATCGGGACGCAGGTGGCTCTATCGGTCATCACCCGCCGGTCCGTCTTCGGCGAGTTCGCGGTGAACGAGGCTATGGGCGTGTGTGTCTTTGACATGGAAATGGGCGAGGCCGAGGATCGCAACCGGGACCGGCAGATGCTCGCCGACATGGGCATTGAGCCAGACACCGTGAAGGGTCTGTATCGGCGGATCACGCTGGACGATGCCAGCCTGAGCCTCAAGAACGACGCCCACGTGGAGTACATCGGAACCCAGCTCGACAAGGCCCACGACGAGATGGGCCGACCGATCCTGGCCATCCTCGATTCGACCGACAGCATGGTCGGCAAGCGGCCCTGGGGCGAGGATGCCGAGACGCTCGACCGAGCGATCAGCAAGCTCCGCGAAGGCCGTCGCGCCTGGCTCGTGATCCTGCTGCTGTGCCATACGAAGAAGCGGCCCTCGGAGGGCAAGGCGGACTACGTCCGCGACCTCGAGGACGTCCTGGGCAACCTGACCCGCCAGGCCGACATGGCGATGGTTCTCGATCTCAAAGGCAGCCTGGCCCTGCGCTGCGGCATCTACAAGCGACCTGGGCGATCGAGCGGGATCCTTCAACGCGAC
>JBBRIV010000177.1:0-6576 GCA_038220425.1 Candidatus Limnocylindrales bacterium | reverse complement strand
ATTGCCTGGATGCGGCGCCTTGCCCCGGTCGCCACCGAAGAGATGTGGGTGATGAACGCCAACGGCTCGGCGGCCCACGCGCTGACCACGAATGCCAGCACGAGCAAGGCGCCGAGCTGGTCGCCCATTGGCGACCGAATCGCCTTCACAGCCAGGTTCGCCGGCCCGGTCAGCCAGATCTGGATCATCCCGTCGGCCGGCGGCGCGGCCGTCCAGGTGACAACCGGAGCGCTGGGGGCCACCGAGCCGAGCTGGTCGCCCGATGGCCACGCGATCGTGTATGCCGTCCCAACCAACGGTCAGCTCAACATCTGGAAGGTGGACCCGGACAATCCAGCGACGCCGATCCAGCTGACCACGACGACCACCGGCACCGACGAATCGCCGAGCTGGTCGCCGGACGGCACGAAGATTGCCTTCGACAGCACTCGCGACGGGACCGACCGAATCTACGTCATGAACGCCGATGGTTCGAATCCGCAGGCGGTCAGCCCGCCAACGTTGATCGCCAGCTGGCCGGCCTGGTCACCCACCGGCAGCCAGATCGTCTTCCAGGGCAAGACGGGCCCGACGTCCGATGTCGACCTGTACCTGGTCCCGGCCGACGGATCGAAGGCCCCGGTCGATGTCCACCCGGATCCCGCTCACAACGCCTTTTCCCCTGGCTGGTGGTGACCGACTGATGCCGGCGACCGTGGAGCTCGTCACCAGCCTGGTCACGGTCGGACCGGGCAATACCGCCAGCGCAACGGTCCGGATCCGGAACACGGGCCGGATCGTCGACGAGTTCAGCCTGGCCCCATTCGGCGACTTCGCCGCGTGGATGACCGTCGTCCCGGCCAGCCTGCCCCTCTTTCCGGATGCCAGCGGCGAGGTCCAGGTGACCTTTCAGCCGCCGCGGGCCAGCACCCCGGCGGCCGGCACGTATCCGTTCGCTGTCCGGGTCAGGTCCCGCGAGGATGCCGCCTTCTCGTACGTCGCCGAGGGCCGGGTGCAGGTCACGCCCTTGCTTGAGGTGACCGCCCGGCTGACCCCCCGGACGTCCAGCGGCGGGCGCCTGTCGCGAGCCGCCACTCATCGCCTGGAGATCGATAACGCCGGCAACGTCCCGGCGACGGTCGATGTCTCGGGTGGCGATCCAGACGAGCGGCTGACCATCCAGGCCGACCAGGCCCGGGTCGTGGTCCCGGCCGGTGGCAGCGTGACAGTCCGGGTCCGGGTCAAAGCTCGGAAGCGGATGCTCCAGGGCAGCCCGATGACCATCCCGTTCCAGCTGGTCGCGGCGCCGGCCGGGGCGGCACCAGTGACCCTCGATGGCTCGCTCAGCCAGCGGGCGGTCCTGCCCTCGGGCCTCGGCCAGGTGCTCATCGCGATCGTGCCCCTGCTGGTCGTGGCGTTCATCGCCAAGACCGTCATCGACAACGTGACCAAGGCCACTGCCAGCCCGTCCCTGGCGGCGATTGCCACGGCCACGCCGGCGCCGACGCCCAGCCCGACACCGGTGGCGACGGCCAGTACAACACCGCCGCCGACAGCGGCACCCACCCCGGTCGTACCGCCCGGCGACGCGACGTTCCGGGGCCTGGGCCTGTTTGACCCGGCCGGCCAAAACAACCCCAAGGCGAGCTTCGCATTTCACGTCGATGGAGCCGGGACGATCGACGTCCGGATCCTGAACGCCAGCTCGCCGCTCAAGGCCTGTCTCCAGCAGCAGGGCCATAGCGCCGCCTGCCTGACCGGAGGCACGGGTCTCGAGCTCAAGAAGCCCATCACGGCCGCCGGCGGCTGGACGCTCATCCTTGGGGGCGCCACCGATGGTGCCTCGTCGACGGTCGACGTCGAGCTGACCTTCCCGGCGGCCGTGCCGGCCATCCAGCTCAGCGGTCTGTCGTTTGCCGGCTCGATGGCCAAGACCGGCCTGGACGTGACGCTGGTCGCCACGGGCTCAGGAGCCCTGAGCATGAATGCCACCTGGGCCCCTCCCAAGGACCCCAATGTCGTCTTCTCGCCGGCCAGCTCGTACGACCTGAAGATCCTCAACGTGGCCCAGCCGGGCACGCCGATCACGGCCTCGGGCGAGGCCGTTGAGTCGGCCAGCGCTCCGGCCAACTTCATGCTGGCCCCGAATGCCTACCAGCTCACCCTGACCAGCCGGCTGGCGACCTCGGACCTGTTCCTGGCGGCGAGCCTCAGCTGGCCCTAGCGGTCACGCTCGGCCATTGAGGCCAGGGCCGCCTGGGCGGCGGCCAGCCGGGCAACCGGCACCCGGAATGGCGAGCAGGACACGTAGTCCAGGCCGATCTTCTCGCACTTGGCGATCGACTCGGGATCGCCACCGTGCTCACCGCAGATCCCCAGCTCCAGGTCCGGGCGGGTGGCCCGGCCCTTGTCCACGGCGATCTTCATCAGCCCGACGACGGCGTCGTCGAGGGTCTGGAAGGGGTTGACCGGCAGGATGTGGTCCTCGACGTACTTGAGCAGGAAGCCGCCCTCGGCGTCATCCCGGCTGTAGCCGAAGGTCATCTGGGTCAGGTCGTTGGTGCCGAAGCTGAAGAAGGCCGCGTCGTGGGCGATCTCGTCGGCGGTCAGGGCGCCCCGGGGGACCTCGATCATCGTCCCGAACTTGTAGTCGACCGTCACGCCGGCCGCCGCCTCGACGGCTTTGGCCTCGGTCTCCAGGATCCGCTTGGTGGCCGACAGCTCGTTCACGTGGCCGACCAGCGGGATCATGATCTTGGCGATCGGATGACCGCCCGAGCGATGGACCGCGATCTGGGCGTTGAGGATGGCCCGGGTCTGGATCTTGACGAAGTCCGGGATCATCAGGCCCAGCCGGCAGCCGCG
The DNA here is from genome assembly GCA_038220425.1 of Candidatus Limnocylindrales bacterium. Lineage (GTDB taxonomy): Bacteria > Chloroflexota > Limnocylindria > Limnocylindrales > CSP1-4 > Palsa-1033. The sequence goes on along the minus strand of JBBRIV010000177.1, from coordinate 3,732 downwards.
CAGGCCGAGCATGGGGTTCTGCTCGCGCATCGAATTGACGACGGCCAGGACCTCCCGGGCCCGGGCGTATTCGGGGTCCGCCTCTGGCGTGCCCCGCTCGCGCAGCTCGGTCACCTCGACCAGCAGGTCGTCGTGGTTGGGCAGGAACTCATGGAGCGGCGGGTCGATCAGGCGGACCACGACGGGCAGCCCGTCCATGGCCCGGAAGATCCCCTCGAAATCGCCCTGCTGGAGACGTTCGAGCTTGCCCATCGCGGCATCGAAGCGGGCCACGATCGCCAGGTCCTCGGCCCCCAGCTCTTCACCGGCCGCGCGGCGCTGCTTGGCCCGGGTGGCGGCATTGGCCACCAGGATCGCGTCGCGCACGATCTCGAGGCGCTCGCCTTCACGAAACATGTGCTCGGTCCGGCACAGGCCGATCCCCTGGGCGCCGTACGAGCGGGCCAGGGCTGCCTCTTCGGGCTTGTCGGCGTTGGTCCAGACACCCATCCGGCGGATCCCGTCGGACCAGTCGAGGATCGTGCGCAGGTTGGGCTGGTCCTCGAATCGGGCGGAGATCGTGGGCATCGAGCCCAGGAAGACTTCGCCGGTCGAACCGTCGACACTGATCCAGTCGCCCTCGGCGAAGGTCACGCCCGATTCGATGCTGCGGGCGGTCCCGGCGCCATAGTCGACGACGAGCTCGGCACAGCCGGCCACGCATGGCTTGCCGATCTGGCGGGCGACCACGGCAGCGTGCGAGGTCGCCCCCCCGCGGGCGGTCAGGATGCCCTGGGCCACGGCCATCCCGTGGAAGTCGTCGGGCGAAGTCTCGATCCGGACCAGCACGACCTTCTCGCCGCGACCAACCCAGGCGACAGCGTCGTCGGCCGAAAAGACCGCCCGGCCGACTGCCGCGCCCGGGGAAGCATTCAGGCCCCGGGCGATGCGCGTCGCCGATGCCCGCGCGGCCGGGTCGTACTGGTCGCGCAGGAGCTGGTCGACGTGGGCCGGCTCGATCCGCCCGATCGCCTCTTCCTTTGTGATCACGCCCTCGGCGACCATGTCGACCGCGATCTTGACCGCGGCTGCAGCGGTGCGCTTGGCGCTGCGGGTCTGGAGCATGTACAGGCGACCGCGCTCGATCGTGAACTCGAGGTCCTGGACGTCGCGGTAGTGGCGCTCTAGGCGCTCGGCGATCTGCTGGAACTCGGCGTAGGCCTGGGGCAGGTCGCGGGCCAGGTTGCTGATCTTCTGGGGGGTCCGGATGCCGGCCACGACGTCTTCGCCCTGGGCGTTGGTCAGGTACTCGCCGTAGAGGACTTTCTCGCCGGTATTGGGATCGCGGGTGAACGCAACGCCCGTGCCCGAGTCGTCCCCCATGTTGCCGAAGACCATCGTCACGATGTTCACGGCCGTGCCCAGGTCGTGGCGGATCTTCTGGTTCTCGCGGTAGTCGTGGGCGCGCTTGCCGAACCACGATGCGAAGACGGCCTTGATCGCCAGGTCGAGCTGGTCGAGCGGATCACTCGGGAAATCGCGGCCGGTGGAGGCCTTCACGATCGCCTTGTACGCATCGCTGACCTCGCGCAGCGCTGCCGCATCGAGATCGGTGTCTTCCTTCGCGCCGTGGCTGGTCTTGGCGTGGGCCAGCGCCTCGTCGAACTTCTCGCCGTCGACGCCCATCACGATCCGGCCAAACATCTGGATGAACCGGCGGTAGGCGTCCCAGCCGAAGCGTTCGTTGCCGGTCAGGGCGATCAGCCCGTGCAGGGTGTGCTCGTTGAGGCCCAAATTGAGGACGGTGTCCATCATCCCCGGCATGGAGAACTTGGCACCCGACCGAACCGACACCAGGAGCGGATTGACCGGGTCACCAAAGCCCTTGCCGGTCAGCTGCTCGACTTCCTTGACGGCCGCCAGGACGTCCTGCCAGAGCCCCGCCGGGAGCTGCTCGCCGGCCGCGAAGTAGTCGTTGCAGGCCTCGGTCGTGATCGTGAAGCCGGGCGGCACAGGAAGCCCGGCCACGGTCATCTCGGCCAGCCCCGCACCCTTGCCACCGAGCAGATCACGCATCGCTGCACTGCCTTCGGCCCGCCCTCCGCCCCAGGCGTAGAGGTAGCGCTTGGCAGCGACGTGGGCACGCTCGGTTGTGGCAGTCTCGCTCATGGAAACAGGGACTCCTTCATCGACGCTCGGGTCGGGCGCGTTCTCTTACCCCACGATTGTACCCGTGAGCGCGCCCGAGGCCGGGTCGGCGCGCCTGTGTCGCGGGTTCTGGCGGGTTCCGAACGTAGGGGCCCGTCCCCGTTCGGCCGGCTTAAGCGCCCGCCGTAGCAATGCCACTGCTAGCCGATGGCTTATCCGGTCGAAATCATCCCTTCCGCGAGTCGGAATGCCGGCAGGCATGCCTCCGGGCCCCCGTCTACGCACGATTCGCATTTGTCCGGGACCCCGGCGGTCACCCCACCGTCTCGCTTGGCAGTCAGGCGCGCCTGCTAGCACTGGCGTTGCTAGCGCGGCGCATACGGCCCGGGTCGTGGCCGGCGAGGGCTATCCTGGCGGTATGGACAGGGACACGCAGGTCCGTCTCGCGGCCTTCGCCTGGCTCGATGGCCGGATCGCCGAATACGGCGAAGTGCTGCCCTACGCGCTGCTCACCCAGGGCCTCGAGTTCAACGGGGAGCGGGTGCCGCTAATGGGCCCCCAGGGGATCTTTAAGCCACGTCTATGCACGCTACCGCTGTCGATCACCACGTCACCAAATGGCCCATATCAGGATGAGCCCGGCGAGGGCGGCTCGATCGAATACCGCTATCGCGGGCGCGATCCACAGCATCCAGACAATGTTGGACTTCGTCGGGCGATGACGAGTCGGACGCCGTTGATCTACTTCTACGGCCATCTCGTCGGTCGATATCACGTCGTCAAGCCCGTGTTCATCGTTGGCGACGATCCCGCGGCGCTGACCTTCACGGTCCGGGCCGATGAACTCGACCAGCGCACATTCGGCTCGGAGGCCGCCACCCGGATCCAGGCGGTCGACATCGACGACGCGCGCCGGCGTTACATCACGACGACGGTCCAGCGACGTCTGCACCAGGCCGGATTCAGGGAGCGCGTGCTCCAGGCCTACTCCGGCGCCTGCGCGTTGTGCCATCTGCGCCATCCGGAGCTGCTCGACGCGGCGCACATCGACGAAGACTCGAGCGAGCAAGGCGAACCGCTGATTTCGAACGGCCTGGCGCTGTGCAAGATCCACCACGCTGCATACGACACCGACCTGATCACTGTGCGCCCGGATTACCGAGTCGAAGTCCGACCGTCGGTCCTGCGCGAGACTGACGGCCCGATGCTCCAGATCCTGCAGCAGGCCCATGAACGCCGAATTGATCTGCCCCACCGAGTCGCAGAACGACCGGATCCGGTCCGTCTCGCGCGCCGCTACGAGCGATTCGTCCGAGCGTCCTAGGCATCAGCCGGGTGGGCGCCATCTACTCGTCGGCGGTCAGCCCTTCTGGCACCCAGGCGGCCCAACCACGAGTTGTGGTCGCTACGACCTCGATCGGTCGGCCGGGGCGTCGCTGTGCGCCAGTCACTTGGTCCAGCAGGTCACGACCCTTTGCGATGGCATCCTCGTATGTGGCGGCGCGCACGTCGAATGAGATGCGCAGCAAGCTCTGCTGCTCCTGGTCAATCCAGACGCAGGAATCCAGAACCTGAGCACTAACCTGCGCATCGATCGACTCGAGG
>JBBRIV010000176.1:0-6595 GCA_038220425.1 Candidatus Limnocylindrales bacterium | reverse complement strand
GTCTGCTCAGGGCGGCCCGGACCATCGCCGACATGGAGGGCACGGCTGCCGTACAGCTTGCCCATCTCGACGAGGCCGGTCGATTCCGGGCGCTGGGCGGGCGAACCACCCAGCAGCTGGCGGTCTGACATGCTCGGGATCGGACCCCACGGCCCGCTCGGAACGGATCCCGCCGGAGCGTTCGTCGAGCCGGCCGATGAGCAACGGGCGGCGATGCTCCTGATGGGCGTGGACGGGCTCGGGCCGGTCACCTTCTACCGTCTCCTGGCGGCCTGCCGGTCGGCTGCGGGGGTCCTTGAGCTGGCTCGGGACGAAGCCGGCCGGAAGCGGCTGCTGCGCCTGCTGGCACCGAGCGCCGCCGGGGAAGGCACGGCCGCGCGGCGACCGGGCCAGATCGTGGCGGACCTTGGCGTTGCCGCCCGCGAGGGTCAGCGAACCGTCGAGCAGCTGGCGGCTCTCGGGCTCGACTGGTTGACGGTCGAGGACTCGGGCTACCCGACCCGCCTGCGCCTGCTCGAGGTTCCTCCGCCTGTCCTGTTCGTGCGCGGGGCTCAGGAGGCGATGTCCGCCAGCACGTCGGTGGCGATCGTCGGGACCCGTCGCCCTACCGACGCCGGCCGCCGGACGGCCGCCCGGATCGCCGATGCGCTGGCTCGTCTCGATGTCGCGATCGTGTCGGGCCTGGCGACCGGCATCGACGGTGCCGCCCATGCCGCCACGGTCGAAGCCGGTGGACGCACGGTGGCCGTCCTGGGATCGGGCCACGAACGCCTGTTCCCGCAGGCTCACCGGCGCCTTGCCGAGCGGATCGTGGCCACCGGCGGAGCCGTCGTCTCGGAGCTGCCGCCCACCTCGATGCCCACCCGGGGCACCTTCCCGCGCCGAAACCGGGTCATCAGCGGCCTCGCCGATGCCACGATCGTGGTCGAAGCCGCGAGCCGCAGCGGCGCCCTGATCACCGCGGCGTGGGCCATGGAGCAGGGTCGTGAGTGCTTTGCCGTGCCGGGCTCGATTGATGCTCCGATGTCGGCCGGCTGCCTGGCCTTCCTGCGCGAATATCCGGGCCAGGTCCGGATCGTGGCCGGCCTGGCCGGGTTGATCGAGGACCTGGGCCTGGCCGGTCGCACGTCGGTCAGCACGGATGCCGAGGACGCCGGGCGCGCCACGAGCGCCCCCGCCATCCGGCCGTCCTCGTTCGCTCCCCGTCCGGCGCCGGAGGCGGTCCTGGCCACCTTCGGCCCGGCCGAAGCGGCCGTCGCCCGCGCCTTGCTGGGCGGTTCGGCGACCGTTGACGACCTCGCCCGGTTGGCCGGCCTGCCGGTTGCGACCGTGCTCGGGACCCTGACCGTGCTGGAGCTGCGCGGCTTCGTGACGGCTGGCGGCGGGCGCTACCGCCTGGCTGGAGGACTGGCCGCGGCTGATCCAGGCGGTCCAGCCGGACTGGCTGCGGTTGCCTCGATTCGACAGCCAGTGCTACCCTGACTGGACCGTCCGGGTTCCTGCCCGGTTGACAGCCGCACGATGCCGCTGACCCCCAGCAGCTAGCCAGGAGACTGTCTATTGCGAAAGCTCGCAGCCGCCGCGCTCGCCATTCCCGTCCTGGCCGTGCTGTATGTACCGGTGCTCCTGCGTCGGAGCGTCGCCCTGCGGCTGGCCCTGGGACTTGGCATCGTGGCCGTGCTCGGGCTTGGCGCCCTGTCGGTCTTCACGCCCCGGCCGATCGAAGCCCGGGCGCCGTCGGTCGCCGCACCTCTTGAATCAGCCACCTTCGCCCAGTCGGTCGACACCGGCCATCGGCTCCATGACCCGATCCACCTGGCCTTCGCCCGGGCGATGAACCCGGCGACGGTCGGGGCAGCTCTCACGATTGATCCGGCCACCCCGGTCTCGACCACCTGGGACGCCGCCGGCAAGACGCTGACGATCAGCCCCCAGGAGATGTGGCAGCCCGGCACGCTGTACACGATCAAGGTGTCCGCCACTGCCCTGGATGCCGCGAGCCAGCCCCTTGGCCAGGCCGCGCGGGCATTGTTCAGCACCCGGCCCGCAACCACCGCCCACCTGGCCCTGAGCAACCCTACCGTCGGAGGCGCCTCGGTTGGCGCCAGCTTCACCGTCACGTTCGACCAGGCGGTGCCGGCGCCGTCCGCCGAATCGCTCCTGTCAATCAGCCCGGCGGTGAGCGGCAGCCTGGCCGACGTCTCGAGCACGGCCAGCGGCACCTCGGTCACCTTTGTGCCCGACCAGCCACTCGCCCCGGGCACCGCCTACACGGTGGCCGTCCAGACCGGGCTCGTCGATGCCGATGGAGCCGCGATTGCCGTCCCCGTGCCGCTCCGGATCACCACGGCGATCGCCCCCACGGTCGTCCGCTTCCGCCCCTTCAACGGCACGAAGAACGTGGCCCCGTCGGCCTCCCTGTCGGTTCGGTTCACCGAGCCCATGGACGTGGCGAGCACCGGCCTGGCCTTCAAGGCGACGATCGGGACCAAGGTCCTGGCCGGCAAGATCAGCTGGGCCGACAAGAACACGGTGCTGGTTTTCACCCCGCGGGTCGCCCTGACCCGAGGCAGTGTTGTGACCATGACCGTGGCCGGCACCGCCCTCTCGGCGGGCGGCGTGCCGCTCGGCACGGCTCGGAGCGGTTCGTTCAGCACGATCGCGGCAGCCCTGCCGGCCAAGGTGGTCAAGGCCCCCGTGAAGACCAAGGGCGGCACGGGCGGGACGACCGGGGCGGGAACCTGGCACGCCGTCGAGGTCTATTACCTGGGCCTCATGAACTGCACCCGGGGCGGCGGCTGGATCCTCTCGTCGGGTCGCTGCAGCAGCCCGGGCGGCAGCGGAATCGCGCCACTGATCCTGAACGCCGGCATCTCGACCCGGGTTTCGCGGCCGTACGCCAAGTTCCTTGTCACCCACAACATCTGCAGCCACTTCGCCCAGGGCAGCCCGGGTGACCGGCTCCACCGGGCCGGCTATGCGGGTGATTACCGCGAGAACATCGGCTGCCGCAATGCCGCGAACCCCTACGCCTCGGTCCTGGGCACCCACCTGTTCTTCCAGGATGAGCGACCCTGCGGCAACTACTGCCACTGGGCCAACATCATGGATTCGCGGATGAAGCAGGTCGGCATCGGGATCTGGGTGGTCGGCGATCGAGTCCGCCTCGTCGTGGACTTCTGGAAGGGTTGACCGAGCAGACGCCGCCCGGGCAGCTCGGCCCGGGTGAGGGAGCCGTGCCCGCCGAATCGGCCGTGCCCGCCGTACCGGCGGTGCGCAACGTGGTCATCCACCTTAATAACGAACAGCCCGTCCTGGCCGACCTCTTCCAGCTGCCGTCGCCGCGGGACGTCGCGGTGCTGTGCACCAACCTGCGCACGCCGGATGGCAAACGGCCGGTAGTCATCGACCAATCGGATTCCACCTTCCTGCTGCCCCTCGCCTACATCCGGTTCATCGAGATCCCTGTCGCGCTCGAGGCTGTAGACGGCGACCCGGCCAGCACGGGCCGGCTCCAGGGCCGCAATCGAGCGACCGCTCCGGCAGCGCCGTCCGAGCCCGATCTCGAGATTGACGAGGACTTCCTGCGCAAGATCCGCGACGCCTGATCCGGCCGGACCGCCCATCCCGGGAGTCCCTCGCGCGCCTCACGCGCGCCACGCGCGGCGCCAAAGGCGCTGATGATCGCCAGCCAAGAATCCGGTGCTAGACTCCCCGACGTCATGAGCGAAAACCTGGTTATCGTCGAGTCCCCGGCCAAGGCCAAGACGATCGAACGCTACCTCGGCCCCGGCTATCGGGTCCTCGCCTCCTATGGTCACGTCCGGGATCTGCCCGAGAAGCTCGGCAAGGACCAGCTGGGCGTGGACGTGGAGCACGACTTCGCACCCAGCTACGAGATCGTGGCCGACCGGCGCAAGCAGGTTGCCGAGATCGCCAAGGCGGCCCGCACGGCCGACACCGTGTACCTCGCCACCGACCTTGACCGCGAGGGCGAGGCGATCGCCTGGCACGTGGCCGAGGCGGCCGGGCTCGTGCCGGCCCGGACCCGCCGGGTGACCTTCAGCGAGATCACCGAAGGAGCGATCAAAGAGGCCTTCGCTCATCCGCGCGACATCGACCTGGACCTGGTCGACGCCCAGCAGGCCCGCCGGATCGTCGATCGCCTGTTCGGCTACACCCTCAGCCCGCTTCTGTGGCGCAAGGTCCGGTCGGGCCTGTCGGCGGGCCGCGTCCAGTCGGTCGCCGTCCGGATCGTGGTTGACCGTGAGCGGGCGATCCGGGCCTTCAATGCCGTGGAGTACTGGACGATCGAGACCACCCTGGTGGCCCCCGATGGCACGCCGTTCAGCGCCGACCTGGTCCGGGTCGACGGCGAAAAGCCGGTCATCGGCGACGAGGCCAGCGCGCTCCAGCATGCCGACGCGCTGCGCGCCTCGCGGCCGGTCGTCCGGGCCGTTGGGGTCAAGCGTTCCAAGCGCAGTCCGTCGCCGCCGTTCACCACCTCCACTCTGCAGCAGGAGGCCAGCCGCAAGCTGGGCTTCAACCCGAAGCGCACGATGAGCGTCGCCCAGCGACTGTACGAGGGCCTCGAGACCAACGAGGGCCAGGTCGGGCTGATCACCTACATGCGGACCGACTCGGTGGCCCTGTCCGGCCAGGCCATGGGCGAGGCCCGTGACACGATCGCGGCGCGCTACGGCACCGACTACACGATGCCCAAGGGCCGTCCATTCAAGACCAAGACCCGCAACGCCCAGGAAGCCCACGAGGCAATCCGGCCAACTTCCTTCGGGCGCCTGCCCGACCAGATGGACGCCGTCCTGGCCCGCGACGAAGCGCGCCTGTATCGACTCATCTGGCAGCGCGCGCTGGCCAGCCAGATGAAGGAGAAGGAGCTCGAGACCGCCAGCGTGGACCTGGCGGCCGATCGCTATGAGCTCCGGGCCACGGCAACCAGGACCGTCTTCGACGGCTTCTCGGCGGTCTACACCGAGGGCCAGGACGACACCGCCGAGGAGCAGGAACGGGTCCTGCCGGTCCTCCACGACGGCGACCTGACCACGGTCCAGGCCGTCGAGCCCAGCCAGCACTTCACCGAGCCGCTGCCCCGCTACACCGAGGCGACCCTGATCAAGGCCCTCGAGGAGCACGGGATCGGCCGGCCGTCGACCTATGCCGCCACCATCTCCACGATCCTCGATCGCGGCTACGTCACGGTCAGCGAGCGCCGCCTGCGGCCGGAGCCGGTCGGCGAGATCGTGACCGACCTGCTGGTCGACCACTTTGGCTCGCTGGTTGACCTGGAGTTCACCGCCCGGATGGAGGAGGACCTCGACGAGGTCGCCAGCGGCAAGCGCCCGTGGGTGCCCCTCGTTCGCGCTTTTTACACGCCCTTTGAGGCGACGGTCGCGGCCAAGCAGAAGGAGCTCCGGCCGGCCGATATCGGCCTTGCCACGACCGAGCTCTGCTCCGAGGGCCACCCGATGGTCATCCGGGCCGGTCGCTATGGCGAGTACCTGGCCTGTTCCAACTTTCCCGATCACAAGGAAACGCGGCCAATCGGCCCGCCTCCCGGCCAGGAGCTGGGTCCCGATGGCGAGCGCCCGGCGGACTTGCCCGGGGTGGGCGAGACCTGCCCCAAGTGCGGTGCCACCGATGGCGGGACCCTTGTCGCCAAGCGGGGCCGGTTCGGCCCGTTCGTGGGTTGCGCCCGATACCCGGAATGCGACTACATCAAGAAGGACGGGCCGCCGCCGCCCGATCAGCTACCGTTCGAGGTGATCTGCCCCACCTGCGGCAAAGGTCACCTCACGGCTCGCCGCGCCCGCCGAACCGGGTCCGTCTTCTGGGGCTGCTCCAAGTATCCGAAGTGTGACTTCACGACCTCGCGCGAACCGGTCGGAGCCGTCCACGACGCCGACGACGGTCCGATCGCCCGGGCCGCAGCCGGCCCGGTCGGTGGCCCGGCGGCCGGCACCGATCCGGAGGCCACGCCGTCCGACGCTGACGCAGCAGTCGCCGTAGCCGCGGCAGATGCCGCAGCCGCAGCCGAGGCCAATGGCCCCGCGCTGGGCCTGTGCCTGAGTTGCGGCGAGGCCGTGCCGTTGCAGGCCGGCAATCTCTTCGGGATCAAGCTAGCCGGTGGACCGGCCGATCCGACGGCCCTCCGTCGACCGGGCCGGGGCGGCCGCTCGGCCAACCGGTCCAAGCCTGCCGGCGGTCGATCCGGACGGCCGGCCACTCGAACGCCGCGAACGGGCCGGACTCGAGGCCCAGCCGCCACCGGGAGTGCTCCCGGGGCGTGACCGGTGATGAAGCCCGCGAGCGGTTCCTCGACGGGCTGACGGCCCGCGACGCCTCACCTCATACCCGCCGCGCCTATGCCACCGTCGTGGCGGCCTACCTCGAGTGGCTGGAAGCACGTGGGATTGACTGGCGCCGGCCTGCCCGGGCGGACCTGCGCGCCTACCTCGGCCGCCTGGGTGACGGCGTCGCCCGGAGCTCGGTTGGCCAGCGCCTGGCCGCACTGCGCTCCTTCTACCGATTCACCACCAGCAACGGCTGGACCGAGGGCGATCCGTGGGGCGCCATT
>JBBRIV010000175.1:0-6614 GCA_038220425.1 Candidatus Limnocylindrales bacterium | reverse complement strand
GATCGGGTGCGGGGTCTGGATGTGGGGGCCGACGACTATCTCGTCAAGCCGTTCGCCTTTGCCGAGCTCGAGGCGCGGCTGCGCGCCCTCGACCGTCGTGGACCCAGCGAGCGAGCAACGACGATCGTGATCGGGGCCTTGGAACTTGACCCGGCCGCCCACCGGGTAACGATCGGCTCGAGGCAGCTATCGCTGACCGCCCAACAGTTCGCCCTGCTCGACTGCTTAGCCCGACGAGTCGACCAGGTCCTGAGCCGGGCGCTGATCCTTGACCAGGTCTGGGACTGGTCGTTCGACGGCGACCCGCGAATCATCGATGTCTACGTTCGGTCGCTCCGCCGAGCACTCGGTACGTCATGCGGAACACCCCGGATCGAGACCGTGCGTGGCGTGGGGTATGCCCTTCGCCCGGCCCCGGACTCTCCAGGAACGGGCAAGCTCTCGTGACGATTCGCTCCCGGCTGGCACTCAGTTATGGAGCCGGGGTAATCGTGACCCTCTCGATTGTCGGGCTGTTTGTCTGGTGGCAGATGGGAAGTGCGCTCCAGGACGCGCTCGTAAACACACTCGAGATCCGCGCAGCCGGCGTCCTGACCTCACTCGAGAATGCCGGCCAGGCGGGAGTCCAGGAGACGGACCAGACCGCGCCCGGTGTCTTCGTGGCCCTGTTCTCCGCCGGCGGTTCCCTGCTCGATGCCAGCGCAACTGCCCCCGAGGGCGTCCTGCCGACGAACGGCGTCATCGATACCGGGGGCCGCCACTACCTCATCCGCAGCCAGACCGCCCCGGACGGCACGATCGTGGTGACTGGGGCAGATCTTCGAGGGATCAGCGATGCCCAGGCGGCCCTCGCTCGACTCCTGCTCGGAGTTGGTCTGTCCGTGGGCGGCGTGTCGCTGGTCGGCGGATGGCTGCTGGCCGGTCGCGCCCTTCAGCCGGTGGACCGGCTCGTCACGGATGCCGCCACGATCGGTCCATCCGACCTCACCCGACGACTCGCGCCTGCGGCGCGAATGGATGAACTCGGCCGACTGACGGTCACGTTGAACGGGATGCTTGATCGGCTCGCCGAATCGGTCGAGAGACAACGGATGTTCATCGCGCTGGCCTCGCACGAACTCCGGACGCCGCTCGCCGCGCTCCGGGCCGAGCTCGAGATCGTCGAGCGCGACGGCGCCAACCTGCGCGACTACCGCCAGGCGGTTCACCGCGCCCACGGCGACACGATCCGGTTGACCAGCCTCGTCGCGAGCCTCCTCGAGTTGGCCGCGACCAGCGAAGAGGCCCAGACGAGCGCACGCGCTCCGGTCGGTCTCCGCCAGCTGGTCGAGGCGGTGACCCGGGGCCTCGACCCGCTGACGCGAGAGCACGGCGTGGTCGTCGTGCTTGACGTGTCCGAGGAAGTCGTGTGGGTTGACCGCACCCGGCTCGAACACGCGCTCGGCAACCTGCTCAGCAATGCAGTGATTCATGGTGGTCCCGGCCGTGCGGTCGAGATCCATGGTCGGGTCGATGGAGGATCGGGCCAACGCACACTGCTCGTCGAGGTGCTCGACCGTGGCCCGGGCCTCGGCGACAACCCGCCTGATCAGCTCTTCGCGCCGTTCCGTCGAGGGAGCCAGGTCAGCGCACCCGGGTCGGGCCTTGGTCTAGCAACGGTGGCCGCCGCGGTTCGCATCCATGGAGGTTGCTTCAGTGCCGGAAACCGCGAAGGTGGCGGAGCGAGGTTCTGGTTCAGTGTCCCGTGTGAGGGGACCCAATCGGACTCGATCGGCGGTGTTGCGAATGAGTCAACCCCCACTTCATTGCCCGACGGTTCCGTGCGCGGCGGGGACCCCGCAGTCCGACCGCAAGAGGCTTAAATCGATTGCGGGTCGGCGCCACCCACGATGAAGTCATAGTAGCCCTGCCCAAACTCAACGCCGAGCTCGGTCAAGGTTCGAGCCTCCTCCGCGGTTTCGATGCCCTCCGCGACCAGCCGGCAACCGGCAGTCCTGGCAAGTGGCGCATGCCGACGATGAGCGCCCAGCGCCCACGCGGGAGCGCGAACCAGAGTCCACCCAGACCGCGGCGACGCGCGGCACCGCGGCCTGGAGTGAAACAAGATCAGCCTGACCGTTCAGCCACCGAACGCGGACGCCCATTGGGCAGCGACCGTCGAGTCGTACGGCTGGGTGAACCCACACGCCCAGGCGAAGTGCTCCTCCCCGGCCACCAGGTAACGCTTCCCGATCGCGAGGTTCGGTCCTCCCGCCGAGGTGATCGCGGTGCCGGTCATGCCCGTTGCTGTCAGCGTGACGCTGTCGCCGGCGGCGCCCTTGTACCGGACGTTGACCTTGAAGGTGACCTCGTCGCCCGCGATCCCGGTCACCGTGCCATCGAACGCGAATGAACGCTTGGCGAGGGTGCTTAGGCCGTAGGTTTCGACGCACGAGGCTGAGCCCACGTTGCTCGAGCCTCCGGGCACGATGCTGGGTCCGGGTCCCCCGTGTCCCAGGATGGCAACGACGGCGATAGCTGCGAGCGCGATGCCAGCGAGGGAAGGTAGAAGGAGTCGCCGGCGCCAACGGTTTCGATCTGTGGTGGCTTCCATGGTCATCTCCTGCATCCTCACGTTCATGCGGGTGAGGCTCGCGGAGGGCAGCCGGTCCGGATCGATGGGGTTGGCGCTGCGGAGCTCGTCAAGCCCGTCGCGCCGCTCTTGTTCGGTCATTCCGATCGCTCCCGTCGTCGCCGGTCCCACAACCTGCCCTTCGCCCAGGTAGATGTCCGGCTCGGGCCAGAACCTTTCACATCCCTAGATCGGCGGTCGACCAGTACTCGTTCGAACCGAGTTCGGGCGCGATGGAGTCGAATGGCCACCGCATTGGGACTGATCCCCAGAACGACGGCGATCTCGGCGTGGCTCAGTCCTTCCCAGGCCAGGAGTCGAAGAAGTTCCTGGTCTTCCGGGCGCATCTCGACAAGGACGTCGATTAGCAGGCTCTCTCCCTCGGGACCAGCGCCGACCTCGGAAACCGCTTGGTCGCGGACCCTGACGCGCAGGCGCTCCCGCCGTGCAGCCGCCCGATGCTGGTTGGCGACCACTCGCCGGGCGATCGCGTAGAGCCAGGGCAACGCGTCGTTGGTGGCCGGTCGGTCACCGAGGCGTCGCCAGGCCACGACGAACGTCTCAGCCGCCGCTTCCTCAGCATCGGCCGCGTCCGGTAGCCGGCGGAGCGCATAGGCGAGGATCACCCGGGCATGGGCCTCATACATGTCCTCGAAGACGTGTCGACGGCCGTCTACGGGACGCGGTTGCTCCATCGCCTTGAGACGTCGGGCTAGGGAGCCTGGTTCCCAAGCCTCGGCGTCCCAAACCGGGCGCGGATCACGGCGCACGTTTCAGGATCCCTCACGACCTCGACGCCTCAGGTGATTGCATCGCTGGATAGGGGCACCGAACCCGGATCACGCGTTCAGCTTTGAGCTGAAGGCTCCTCGAGTGGCCAACCCCTTGGACGATCGGTGGTTGATTGACGTAGACGGTAGAGGGGGCACCGCCCCTCGAAAGGCCTCGCCGCGCGCACCGCCAACTTGCGACGGTAAGACGGCCCCCTTCGGTCCAGCCTCTCCGTAGACCGGGCCGTAGCGGGCGAAGGCCGCCGCAGCCTCGCGCGAGTGAGCGGGCGAGAGTCGTCGCATTCGCCGGCGCTTGGACGTGGAACACTAGCTGGGGCGGCGGCCCCCGCGGATGTCGCCGGCCGATCCTCCTGGGACCCTCGAACCACCTGGAACGTTCCGCTCGCCTCGTCCCTGCCCCGCGACAGCGATTGTAGGGTCCGGGCTAGCTCGCCGAGGGGCAGAAGGCCGGCCTGGGCGCGTGGTTCCCACCACGACCACCTGTGCAAATTTCGTCAGCGTCCCTCGATCGTCGTGATGACGACTTTCCCTTGGGCCCGATGTACCGAATCGCCTCTGCGGCCTCCCGCAACGGATAGGTCCAGTCGATGACGGGGCGGATTGCAGCGCTTGCCGCGAGACCCGCGAGGATCAGCAGGTCGTCGCGCATGACCTGGGCGAGGAAGAACGGCATTCGCTGATGCCGGAGTCGAGTGCGCAAGACCGCAGCCACCATCCCGGCGACGATGGCCAATGAATTCGCCTGACCGGCGCCAATGGGGATGGCAATCCCCCCGGAGCCAAGGCGCGGGCCAAATCCCGGAGGGGCTCGTAGGCGCCGACATCGAAAATGACGTCGAACTTCTGGGCACTACGGGTCAGGTCCTCCCGGTCGTAATCGAGGACCGCGTCGGCGCCCAGTGATCGAAGAGTCTCGACGTTCGATGCGCTCGTCGTGGCTGTGACGCTGGCCCCGAACGACTTGGCCAACTGCGCCGCGAACGTCCCGACGCCGCCGCCCGCGCCGATGACGCCACCAAGATTGCGATCTCCGGCTACCCGAGGTCCTGGGGCTGCTCGCGCGAGCGCGGCTGGGCTCACATGTGGCCGAATTGGCACCGTGCTGGCGTTCGGCTGCTTCACGATTGCGCCCCGAGCTCATCGCGGTCGGGGGTACCACCTGGATCGACGGCGGCAAGGCGAACCGCCAAGCCCATCGCTCAGTCATCCGCCCGCACCGCCGTCTGCCCGCTGAAGCGCTCCCGGCGAGCCATTAGCACATCGACGTAGACGGGGTCGATCTCCATAGCAAACGCCGCGGTCCCGGTCCGCTCGGCGGCAACGAGGACGGTGCCGGAGCCAGCGAACGGGTCGTACACACCCTGGCCCGGCTGGAGGTGGTTCCGGATGGGCGTCTCGAAGAGGACCATGGGCTGCTGGGTCGGGTGGTCGAGCCGGGGCTCGCTGCCAGTGGCACTCGCCATCTTCGGGCTCTGTACTCGCCAGATCGTCGCCTGGCCCCGGGAGCCCAGGAACCTGAGCTTGGCACCGGCCTTGCGGACGACCCAGCAGGGCCAGGCGACTGTAGCCGCAGGTGTGACTCGTTTGGGCTCGCCGTAGCCAGGGCGATCGGGTTCGCTGGCGAGAGTTGGATTGCAGGTACTCTGTCTGAGATGAGCCTGCGCAGTCCGGCAGTGGTCGATCCAATGGTCGGGCAATGAATGTAGGCGCCGCAGTCAGGATCCTGGTCGTCGACGATGAACCGCCGATCGTCGAGCTTGTCCGGGGCTACCTCCAACGCGAGGGCTACGACGTGAGCGTCGCCGGGGACGGCTCCGCGGCGGTCGAGGTGGCCCGGGCCGAGCGGCCTGACGTGGTGATCCTCGACCTGATGCTCCCTGGCATCGACGGCATCGAGGTCTGTCGGCAGATCCGGACGTTCTCCGATGCCTACATCCTGATGCTCACCGCCCGGTCGGAAGAGATCGACCGGATCGTCGGCCTTTCGGTGGGCGCAGACGACTACCTGGTGAAGCCGTTTTCGCCGAGAGAGCTCGTTGCCCGGGTCAAGGCCCTCCTTCGGCGGCCTCGACTGAGCGCTCCTGCCCAGCAACCCGAGGACCTCGTCGTCGATGTCGCCCGCCGCACGGTGACGGCTCACGGTCAATCGGTGACTCTCACGACCACGGAATTCGACATCCTGGCCGCCCTGGCCCGCGACCCGGGCATCGTGATCAGCCGGAGCCAACTGCTCGATCGCGTGTGGGGACCGGAATTCGTGGGCGACGACCATCTCGTCGACGTCCATGTCGCCAATCTTCGGCACAAGATTGGCGATGGCTTCATCGACACGATCCGCGGCGTCGGCTACCGCCTGTCCGAGTCGCCGTGATGCGTGGGCCGAGCTCGCTACGAAGCCGCTTGCTCCTGGCGAACCTGGTGGTTGCAGGGGCTGCGTTGGGGACCGTCGGCGTTGCCGTGAGCCTCGTTGGCCCTGGCTATTTCGCCCTGGCGATGGGCCATCGTCCGGGCGATCCAGCCGGCGCTGCCATGGATGTCGCGACGAGGCTCGCCTTCGACGACTCGATCAGGAACGCGCTCCTGGCGGCCGGTGTCATCGGTGTCATCACCTCCGTCGTGGTCAGCCTCGCGATCTCGTCGGCGATCGCCGGACCGGTAACCCGTCTGGCCGGCGCAGCGCGCCGGATTGCCCGCGGCCACTACGCGGAGAGAGTGCCCGCTGGTGGGGCTGGCGAACTTGGCGAGCTGGCCGAGTCCTTCAACGCGATGACCGGATCGCTCGAGGCGACGGAAGAGATGGCGCACAACTCGTTCCAACGTGACTACGTGCGCCTCCGGACTGACTTCCTCCAGGCGATCCGAAAGGACCCGGTTGAACCGCACGAGACCACCGTTGGGCGCAGCTGGGGTCGACGTTCGAACCGCCGCATCGCGGCGAGGCAGGCCTACCCCTCGCGCTGATACAAACCGCGTAGCTCAGGAAGGGTTCGCAGATCATCGACCTGCTTGCGGACGTCTGACTTCTCGAGATGTAGGCGGCGGTATTGAGTCCCGATCTTCGCTACGAGATCGACATGACCAAGCTGGTCGGCATGCTTGGCGGCGAAGGTCGACAGCCCTTGTGCCTTGCCCAGCGCATCAGGCTTGGTGTGATCGTGGGGGTCGATGAGATCGATCCGGACCTGATCGCCCTGTTCCCGCGCGATCAGGAA
>JBBRIV010000174.1:0-6629 GCA_038220425.1 Candidatus Limnocylindrales bacterium | reverse complement strand
GAGAGATACGAATGTTCTATCGCCGAATGGCAGTAGTCACCGCGGTTGTGGCGATCGTCGCCGCAGCCTGTTCAAGCACGCCGGCCGCGTCGGTTCCGGCCGCCTCAGTCCCAGCCTCCGCAGGCAGCGCAGCCGGCTGCGTCGTGGGCGTCTCGTGGAATAACTACCAGGAAGAGCGCTGGGCCAAGTGGGACGAGCCGGCCATCAAGTCTGAGCTGGCCGCTGCAGGCGCCGTGTACATCTCGAACGACGCGAAGTCCTCGGCTGCGACGCAGACCACCAACATCGAGAACCTGATTTCGCAGAAGGCCAAGGTCCTGATCATCCTGTCCCAGGACAGCACCGCGATCAAGTCGTCGATTGCCACGGCAAGCGCGGCCAACATCCCGGTGATTGGCTATGACCGCCTGATCGACGACGCCAAGACCTTCTACGTCTCCTTCGACAACGTCGAAGTCGGCCGGATGCAGGCCCGCGAAGTCTTCAAGGCCGTGCCCAAGGGCAACTACGTGTTCATCATGGGCGACAAGGGCGATGCCAACGCCAAGTTCCTGCGCGGTGGCCAGGATGAGATCATCAAGGCCGCGGTCACCTCGGGCGATATCAAGAGCGTCGGCGAGACCAACACCGACGGCTGGAAGCCTGAGAATGCCCAGACCGAGATGGAGCAGATCCTCACCACCAACAGCAACAAGGTCGACGCCGTTCTGTCTGAGAACGACGGCATGGCGGGCGGCGTTGTTGCCGCACTGAACGCTCAGGGCCTCGCGGGCAAGGTTGCGGTCTCGGGCCAGGACGGCGACGCTGCCGCCTTGAACCGGGTCGCCATCGGCACCCAGGTTGTTGACGTCTGGAAGGACTCCCGAATGCTGGGCAAGGCTGCTGCCGATGCGGCAATCCAGCTCTGCGGCGGCACCGCGATCGACAAGCTCACTGGCGCTGCTCCGTTCACGACGCCGTCCGGGACGGTCGTCAACTCGGTCCTGCTGAAGGCCGATCCGATCACCAAGGCCAACCTCAACGACGTGTTGACCGCTGGCTGGATCACCAAGGACGTCCTGTGCAAGGGCGTCACCGGTACCGCACCGGCGGGCTGCTGATCACGGCCCTCTAGCCTGTAGTTCAAAAGCGCCCTGTGCTCGCGGATCACCCGCGGTGCAGGGCGCTTTATGTATCCCGATGAATGCCCCGGAGGCCTGGCGATGACAGACGCTCCCGCGACTCGGAAGGTCAGCGGCGGAAGATCCCCGGGGGCGCTCGGCCCGTTGTTCAGCGCGTTGCGCTCGGGGCTCAGCAGGCTGCGCTCTCTGCTCAGCGTGACCGAGGTCGACACCCGCCTGCTCGGGATGGCCGCCGCGCTGGGAATCATCTGGATCGGCTTCAACATCGTTTCCGGCGGTAATTACCTGACGCCCCGGAACCTCTGGAACCTGTCGGTCCAGAGCTCGTCCATCGCGATCATGGCCACGGGCATGGTCCTGATCATCGTGTCCCGTAACATCGACCTGTCGGTGGGGTCAATACTTGGATTCACTGGCTACACCATGGCCATGGTCCAGGTCATCTGGTTGCAGAACGTTCCGTACGCCTGGGTCATCGCCATCGTGGTCGGGGTTGTGCTGGGGGGGCTGATCGGCGCCTTCCAGGGCTTCATCATCGCCTACGGCAAGGTGCCATCCTTCATCGTGACCCTCGGAGGGCTCCTGGTCTGGCGCGGTCTCCTGTTCGAATACGACCAGGGCCAGACGCTGGCACCGATGGACCCCACCTTCCAGCTGCTCGGAGGCGGACCAACCGGGTCGCTCGGCCTATGGCCTAGCTGGATCGTCGGCGGGGTCGTCTGTGTCGGCGTCGTCTACACGCTGATCAACAGCCGCCGAAAGCGCCGGCGCTATGGCTTCCCCTTACGGCCCCGCTGGGCCGAGGTGGCCGTTGGAGTGATCGGCTGCGCGGCCGCCCTGGGCGCGATCTTGATCGCAACCAGTTACGTGTGGCCGCCAGCGCTGGCCCATACCTACGCTCTTGCGAATCAGATCCCGGAGCCACCTGGTGGCCTGCAGATCCCCACCGGCATCGCCTTTCCGGTCCTGATCATGCTTGTTGTCGGCCTCGTGATGACGTTCATCGCAACTCGCCGCAGGTTCGGACGATATGTCTTTGCCATCGGCGGCAATCCCGATGCCGCCGAGCTCGGCGGCATCAACGTCCGGCGGACCATCGTCACGACCTTTGTGCTGATGGGTATCCTGTCGGCGATCAGCGCGGTCATTTCGACCGCCCGCCTGAACGCGGGGGTCACCAGCCTGGGAGTCCAGAACGAGCTGGACGTCATCGCTGCGGCGGTGATCGGCGGTACGTCATTCTCGGGCGGAGTCGGGACTGTCCCCGGCGCCATCCTGGGCGCCGTGGTGATGCAGTCGCTCCGGTCGGGCATGCTCCTGCTCAACGTGCCTTCACCGGTCCAGGACATCGTGGTTGGGTGCGTGCTGGTGATCGCTGTCGGCCTGGATACGTTCCTCCGACGGGGACAGAGTCGATGAGCAACGGGAGTCCAGACATGACGGCTGCAGGCGCGGCGCCGCTGGTCGAGATGCGCGACATCCAGGTTTCGTTCGGCGGTGTCCACGCCGTGGACAGGGTCAACCTTGACTTACACGCCGGTGAGGTCATGGGTGTGGTTGGCGGGAACGGCGCCGGCAAGTCGACCCTGATGCGGGTCCTGTCCGGCGCCACCCCGGCTGATTCGGGGACCATCCTGATCGAGGGCAAGCCGGTCAGCATCGCCAACCCGCGCGACGCCAAGGCCTTCGGGATCGAGACGATCTACCAGACCCTGGCCCTGGCCGACAACGTCGACGCAGCGGCCAACATGTTCCTGGGCCGGGAGCTCGTGACCCGGCTGGGCTCGCTCGACGATGGAGCGATGGAATCCGCGACCCGCAAGGTCATGAATCGGCTCAATCCCAACTTCAAGAACTTCAAGTCGCCGGTGAAGTCCCTGTCCGGCGGCCAGCGCCAGTCCGTGGCCATCGCCCGGGCGGTCCACTTCAATGCCCGGATCCTGATCATGGACGAGCCAACCGCGGCCCTCGGCCCGGCCGAGACCGCCCAGGTGCGCGACCTGATCCGGCAGCTCAAGGCGGAAGGGATCGGGATCTTCCTGATCAGCCATGACATCCACGACGTGTTCGACCTGTCGGATCGAATCAGCGTCATGTACCACGGCCGCCTCGTGGACACGGTCGAGAAGAGCAAGATCTCGGCCGATGAAGTGCTGGCCATGATCATCATGGGCAAGAAGCCTGGTGAGGCCACCAGCGAGGAGCTGGCCCAGCTCCACGTGTAAGGACGACGCCAGCCTGGCCCTAGCCGCGGTGGAACGTGGGCGCCAGGGCCGGATACAGCTCGCGATAGACGCCGTGGAGCTCGGCATAGCCGGCCGCGTCCGGGCCGGGCCGGGCGGCCACCGTCGCCGTCACCAGGGCCCCGGTCGCGGCCTGCACGTCGGGATACCAGCCGGCGCCGACGGCGGCCAGCAGGCCGGCGCCCCAGGCCGCGCCTTCGGTCGTGTTGACGGTGGCGATCTCGGCATTGAGCACGTCGGCCAGGATCTGGCGCCAGAGCGGGCTGGCCAGCCCACCACCTGAGGCCCGAATCTGGGCCGGGGCAGCCATGCCCGCCGCGACCATCAGGTCGAGCCCATCGCGCAGGCCAAAGGCAACGCCTTCCAGGACGGCTCGGGTCAGGTGCCGTCGGTCGTGGCCCAGGGTCAGGCCAACGAACGCACCCCGCGCCAGCGGATCGGGGTGCGGGCTGCGCTCACCGGACAGGTAGGGCAGGAACAGCAGTCCGGCGCTGCCGGCCGGCACCTCTCCGGCCACCGCCGCCAGGTCCCCGAACTCGACCCCGGGCGCCAGGGTGTCCCTGAACCAGCGCAGGCTGCCCGCAGCCGAGAGCATCACCGACATCAGGTGCCAGCGGCCGGGTACGGCGTGGCAGAACGCATGGACGCGTCCCTGCGGATCGAAGATCGGCTGGTCGGTCGGGGCAAAGACCACCCCGGATGTGCCCAGCGACAGGGCCATCGTGCCGGGCTCGACGGCCCCCACCCCCACCCCGTTGGCCGCCTGGTCGCCACCGCCGGCGATCACCGGGGTCCCGGCTCGGAGGCCCGTCAGGGCGGCCGCCTCGGCCGTGATGGCGCCGGTGACGGCCGGTCCCTCGAACACGGCCGGCAGCCAGTCCGGATCGATCCCCAGTGCGGCGACCACCTCCGTCGACCAGGTCCGGGCAGCCAGGTCGAACAGGAGCGTGCCGGCGCCATCTGCAACATCCACGGCGTAGCTGCCGGTCAGGCGCAACCGGACGTAGTCCTTGGGCAGCAGGACGTGGGCAATCCGGCGCCAGACAGCCGGCTCGTGATCGCGCACCCAGACCAGCTTTGGCGCGGTGAAGCCGGTCAGGGCGTCATTGCCGGTGATGGCGATCAGTCGTTCCGGGCCAACGGCCTGGCGGATCAGCTCACACTCACGGCTTGTCCGCTGGTCGTTCCACAGGATTGCCGGGCGCAGGACATCGCCGGCAGCGTCGAGCAGGACGGCCCCGTGCATCTGGCCGGTCAAGCCGATCGCGACAACCTCAGCGCCGGCCACGCCGGTTGCCGTCAGGACCTGCCGGATTGCGGCCAGGGTGCCCTCCCACCACAGCTGGGGCTCCTGCTCGGACCACAACGGCTGGGGCGTGGCGAAGTCGTATTCGGCCACCCCGATGCCGCGCACGGCCCCACGTTCGTCGATCAGCACGGCCTTGGTCGCCGTGGTCGATGAGTCGATC
This sequence comes from Candidatus Limnocylindrales bacterium, assembly GCA_038220425.1. Lineage (GTDB taxonomy): Bacteria > Chloroflexota > Limnocylindria > Limnocylindrales > CSP1-4 > Palsa-1033. The sequence continues at coordinate 1,796 of JBBRIV010000174.1, read as the reverse complement.
CCCAGGACACAGGCCATGGTCAGGTCCGGTCGGCTGCCCAGATCGACTGGTTGACCAGGTTTTCGAGGAGCTCCTGGCGACCCGAGACGGGCTGGGGATCGATGTCGCCGGTCAGGACCCGGCCCGCCAGCATCTCGAGCAACGCAGCGCCGCTCAGGATCGAGCGGCCCAGGTCGCCCGTCCAGCCGGCGTAGCGCTCCGCCCGGAGACGTTCGATCGCGCCCGACTCGATCATCGCCGCGGCAGCGAGGAGGGACTGGGCCAGGGTGTCGATCCCGCCGATATGGGCGTGAAACAGGTCGCTGTGGTCCATGCTCTGGCGGCGCAGCTTGGTGTCGAAGTTGAAGCCGCCGGTGCCCAGTCCACCGGCTCGCACGATCTCGTAGACGGCCAGCGACAGCTCATCGACCGAGTTCGGGAACTGGTCGGTGTCCCAGCCGTTCTGGTAGTCGCCGCGATTGGCGTCGATGCTGCCCAGGCTGCCGTGGGCGATGGCCAGGGCCACCTCGTGCTGGAAGCTGTGGCCGGCCAGGGTTGCGTGGTTGACCTCCAGGTTGAGCTTGTACTCGCCCGCGAGCTGATGACGCTCCAGGAAGCCCAGCACGGTCGCCACGTCGTAGTCGTACTGGTGCTTGGTGGGTTCCTGCGGCTTGGGCTCGATCAGGAGGGTCCCCTTGAAGCCGATCCGGTGCTTGTGCTCGGCCACGAGGTGCAGGAACCGGGCGAGCTGGGCCTCTTCGCGGGCCAGGTCCGTGTTGAGCAGCGTCTCGTAGCCTTCGCGACCACCCCACAGGACGTAGTTCTGGCCGCCCAGCCGGTGGGTCGCCTCGAGCATCGACTTGACCTGGGCCGCGGCGAAGGCGAATACCTCCGGGTTGGGGTTGGTGGCGGCGCCTGCCGCGTAGCGCGGATGGCTGAACAGGTTGGCCGTGCCCCACAGGAGCTTCAGGCCGGTCCGGGCCATGTGGCCCTCGATGGTCGCGATCGTGGCGTCCAGGTTGGCCTGGGTCTCGGCGAACGTCCGCCCTTCCGGCGAGACATCGCGGTCGTGGAAGCAGAAGTAGGGGATGCCCAGCTTGGCCAGGAACTCGAACGCGGCGTCCAGCCGGCCCCGGGCCGCGATCATCGGATCGAGGCGAGGATCCAGCCACGGGCGGTCGAATGTGCCCGATCCGAAGACGTCCGAACCGGGCCAGCTGAACGAGTGCCACAGGCAGACGGCGATCCGCAGGTGATCCGCCATGCGCTTGCCCAGGACGAGCCGGTCGGGCTGGTAGACCTTGAACGCGAATGGGTCGGTCGAATTGAGACCGCCGAACGGGATTGGCCCCGCGACATCCGGGAAGAAACTGCCGTCCACCGCCGAACCTCCTTGTTTGGGTATCACCCTGAGCCTATCACCCTGCATTTGTCCAAGACGACCACAAATGTCAGGCCCGGGTCATCGCCCGGTCGGGCCGGAGCAGGAACGGCGGCAGGTAGGCCGGGATCTCCGACAGCGGAAGCACGTCCGGGTGGAGCTCGATCCCGAGCGAATCGGCCATGAACCGGCGGCGGCCCTGGATCCTGCTCCAGGCTGCCGGGTAGCCGCTGGCAAAGCCTTTGCGCAGGGTCTCGTCGGCAATGACCACGCCATCCTCGATGTTCGTCGTGAAGTAGTCGGTCCCGGTGGCCGGGATGATGTCGACCTGGAGGGCCATGCCCGAGCGCAGCTCGATCGTCGAGCCCGGGCTGATCGGCGAGTTCACCCACTCGTCCAGGTGCAGCTGATGGCCCGGATTGAGGAAGATGCCAAA
>JBBRIV010000173.1:0-6635 GCA_038220425.1 Candidatus Limnocylindrales bacterium | reverse complement strand
CCTGGCCGTCGACGGCCAGACGATCAGCGAGGTCCCCGACGTCGAGGCCAACCTGGTCAGCGATCCCAACCTCATCGCAAATTCCTCGGGCCTGGCCGTCGCTTTGGGGATCGACGTCAACACCGGCCAGTTCGCCTACATCGCCGTGATCAGGCTCAAGCCGCTCGTCTTCGGCAATGCCTTCTTCTCGTCCTGGCGGCGGAGCTACGACGAGGGTGCCTGCTCCCAGTCGGACGGCCTGAAGAGCAGCGCGAGTACGACGATCGCCGGACGCCAGGTCTTCACCGGTACCTGCAACGGCGGCGCCGAGACCTATCACGTCCACCTGGTCGAGCCCGACCGGCTGGTCTCGATCACCTCGGTCGGTGGGTCGCACTTCGGCGCCCTGGTGCTGGCGGCGCTCAAGCCTTAGCGGGCTACTCCCAGGGCGTCTTGGGCGGGCGGCGCAGGTGGGCCAGGTCGTTGAGCAGGATCAGGCGGGCGTCGCCGGCTCCCGAACCGTGCTCGAACCGGAGGGCGGTCAGGTTCGCCTGGGACTGCTGGAGGCGAAGCCGGAATTCGCGGATCTCGATCCCCAGGGCGACGCACACGAGGATCCGGTTGAGCGAGCTGTGCGCCACGACCAGGACCGGTCGCTCGGCCGCCTCGGAACCGGCTCCGGCGCCGTCCGCGGCATGGGCCTGGTGGGTGGCCAGCAGGTCCGTCAGGAACGACGTCACTCGGACGGCCACGTCGTTGCCCGATTCGCCGCCGGGGCACTTCGTCTTGGCCGGATCGGCCTCCCAGCGCTGGCGCTCGGCCCGATCGCGGGCGTCAATCTGGGGATAGGTCAGGCCCTCCCAGTGGCCGTAGTCCATCTCGCGCAGGCGCGGATCGGCCTCGATCGGTGGCTTGCCCGGCGATCGCTTGGCGATGATCGCAGCCGTTTCGCGGGCCCGGACCAGGGGGCTCGTGAAGATCCGCTCGAACTTGACGTCCTCCAGCCGGACGGCCAGGGCCACCGCCTGGGCCTGTCCCTGGGCCGATAGCTCGATGTCGATCCGCTGGCCAAGGTGCTGCTCCGGATCGGACCGGGGGGTCAGGCCATGGCGGGTCAGGATGAGGGTAAGCACGAGTCAGTCTAGGCCCGGACACGTGCGAGAATGCGCGCTGGAGGTGACCAGGCCATGAGCGATTCGCACGCAGCTCCAGGAGCACACGCAGCCCCAGCAGCGCATGACAGTCACGACAGCCACGGGCACGGCGGCGACGCCCTGGGCCCGATGGACCTCACGATGTGGGGTGTCGGTGTGCTGGGCTTGGCGCTGGGCCTGCTCGTGGCCCTGTGCACCGCGTTCGCCGTCGGGATGCTCTAGGCAGACCGCCCGGGCTAGAACAGCCCGATGATGTTGCCGTCGGCGTCGATGTCGATGTTCTCGCCACCGGGGACCGAGGGCAGGCCGGGCATCGTCCGCATCTCGCCGATGAGCGGCGTGATGAAGCCCGCTCCGGCGGACAGCCGGACGTCGCGGATCGGCAGGGTGAAGCCGGTCGGCCGGTTCTTCAAGTTGGCGTCGTGGCTGAGCGAATACTGGGTCTTGGCCATGCACACCGGCAGGTGGCCGTAGCCCAGCTCCTCGTAGAGCTTGAGTGCCTTGGCCGCGGCCGGCGCGTACTCGACCCCAGCTGCGCCGTAGATCTTCGTCGCGATCGTCTCGATCTTGGTCCGCAGCGAGGCGTCGTCGGGGTACAGGAAGTGGAAGTCCGGTGAGCCCTCTTCGGCGGCCTCCCAGACCGCATGGGCCAGGGCTTCGGCGCCTGCGCCGCCGTCGGTGAAATGAGTCGAGACCACGGCTGCCCGGGCGCCGGCGGCCAGGGCGACGTCGCGGATCGCGGCGACTTCGGCCGGCGTATCGGTTGGGAAGGCGTTGATCGCCACGACCACCGGGACGCCGTACGAGCGCACGATCTCGATGTGGGCAGCCAGGTTCTGGGCACCCAGCCGAACGGCCTCGACGTTCTCGGTCAGGAGCGCCGGATCGAGCGGCTTGCCGGCCACGATCCGGCCTACCCCGCCATGCATTTTGAGGGCCCGGACGGTGGCGACGATGACGGCTGCATCGGCCTTCAGGCCCGACGCCCGGCACTTGATGTCGAAGAACTTCTCGGCACCCATGTCGGCCCCGAAACCGGCCTCGGTGCACACGACCTCGGTGGTGGCCAGGGCGAGGCGGTCGGCCAGGACCGAGTTGTTGCCGTGGGCGATGTTGGCGAACGGACCGCAGTGGACGAAGGCCGGCCCACCTTCCAGGGTCTGGAGCAGGTTGGGCTTGATCGCGTCGACGAGCAGGACGGTCATCGCCCCGGCGACCTTGAGGTCCTCGAGGGTGACCGGCTTCGACTCGGTGGTGTAGCCCACGACCACCCGGCCCAACCGGGCCCGGAGGTCCTTGAGGTCCGAGGCGAGGGCCAGGATGGCCATGACCTCGGAGGCGACCGTGATCATCGTCTCGGTCTCGCGCGGAGAGCCGTTCTCACGCCCGCCCAGGCCGATCACGATCTTGCGCATGGCCCGGTCGCTGATGTCCACGACGCGTGGCCAGGTGATCGACAGCGGATCGATTCCCAGCTTGTTCTTGTGATAGATGGAGTTGTCCAGGAACGCCCCGGCCAGGTTGTGGGCCGCCCCGATCGCATGGACGTCGCCGGTCAGGTGCAGGTTGAAGTCGTCCATTGGGATGACCTGGCTGTAGCCGCCGCCGGCCGCACCACCCTTGATCCCGAAGACCGGACCCAGGGATGGCTGCCGAATCGCAACTGCCGCGCGCTTGCCGATCCGGTTCAGGCCCTGGGCGAGGCCCACCGTGGTGGTCGACTTGCCTTCGCCCAGCGGTGTCGGCGTGATCCCCGTCACGAGGATGTACTTGCCCCTCGGGTTGGCGGCTTCAAGCCGCTCGATTGCCGCCAGCGGCACCTTTGCCTTGCGTGGTCCGTACTGCTCGATCTCGTCGTCACGCAGGCCCAGTTCGCGGGCCACCTCCACGATCGGGCGGGGCGTGACAGAACGAGCGATTTCCAGGTCCGACGGGAAGCTCATGGACGGACGACTCCAGCTGAGATGGCCGGGATGGAACTGGCGGCGGCAACCTGCGCCCGGGCAGCCTGCAGGACATGGGTCATGAGCAGGGCGTTGGTGACGGGACCAACGCCGCCGGGCACCGGGGTGATCGCGCCGGCGACCCCCTGGGCCGAGGCGAAGTCGACATCGCCGACCAGGACCTTGCCGGCGTCCGAGTCGATCACGTTGATCCCGATATCGACGACGGTCACGCCTGGCTTGAGCATGGCCCCGGTGACCAGGCCGGGCCGTCCGACCGCCACCACGATCACGTCGGCCCGGGCCAGGTATCCACCGAGGTTGGGCGTGCGCGAGTGGCAGACGGTGACCGTTGCATCCTCGCGGGTGAGCAGCACGGCTGCCGGCTTGCCCACGACGTTCGAGCGTCCGATCACGACGACGTCACGTCCGCGGAGCTCGATCCCGGATCGCTTCAGGAGCTCCACCGCGGCCTGGGCCGTGGTTGGAACGAAACCCGGATGGCCCTGCAGCAGCCGGCCGGCATTGAGCGGATGGATGCCGTCGACATCCTTGTCCGGATCAATCGCGTCGGTGACCACGGACAGGGGGATCTCGGCCGGCAGGGGCATCTGGACGATGATTCCGCTCACCAGCGGGTCATCATTCAACTCCAGGATCCTGCGCCGAAGGTGGGCGCTCGTGACGTCGCCCGATAGCTCAACCAGGCGGCCGTCGATGCCCACCGTGCGGCACGTCCGCAGGATCTGCTGGAGATAGACGGCCGACGGCGCATCGGCTCCGACCAGGACGATCGCAAGGGCAGGTGCATAACCATGCATTTCCGTGAATGCCGCCACGTCGGCCTTGGCCGTTGCTCGAATCTCGGTCGCAATCGGACCGCCAAGGAGCAATCGCGCTTCGGTCGATTGGGTCACTCCGGTCAGGCGCCCTCAGCCAGCGGTGCTCGGAGCCGGCCCGCTGCAACAACCTCGCGGGTGGCACTGGAGCGGCTGTCGATCTCGGTCAGGAGCATCACGACCCGGGTGGACATCGTCGCGGCGAACCCTTCGTCGGCCACGGCCGGCAGGTTGACCAGGACGTTCGCGGCAGCCCCGTGGGCCGCGGCGGTGGCGAGCAGGCAGGCGACCGCGAGGTCGCTCGAGGCGTTCAGGTTGCTTCGACCGGCCAGCGAATCGGCGGCGAGGACCACCTCGAGGCAGGCTTCGACGCACTCCAGTGGCACAGTTGAGGCGATCCGGGCGGCGGCCCTCAGTGCTGTCGTCCGGGCAACCTGCTCAGCCTCGGTGATCTTGGGCATCCGCAGTGCGGCGCCAAAGACCGCGTAGGCGGCGGCGTCCTCATCTGCCAGCGCCAGGAGTCGCGTTGCGAGCGCCCGGCCCAGGTTGCCTGCCGCCGCGTTCGTCGCGGCGTACTCGGCGTATTTCGGGCGTCCTTCCGACAGGGTCGCGACCATGGCGACGAGTCCGGCGCCCAGCGATGCTGCGACCGCCGACGCACTGCCGCCGCCTGGAACCGGCTCTGCCGAAGCGAGCTGATCGACGAATGCCGCGAGGGTCAGGCCACCAAAGCTGACGGGTCCGTTGGACATGCCCGGATTGTAGGCCGGTGGAGCCCTTCAACGGACCGCCGCGGCCCGGTGAGCGGGACACACTCGCAGGGCAAGCGCGGTACCGGCGCGCCCGCCCTGCGAGAAGAGGCGCCCGTCAACGACCGAGGGAGGGCTCGATCGAATCGGGCTTGTCCAATTGGGTCAGGCCGCCAGGAGGGACTCCGCGAGCCCACGCGCCTCGACCTGATCTGCGGCTTCGACAACCCAGCGACCACGGCGGTGCTGATACGTGAGCTGGAAGCGCGCCCGGGCCGTCTGCACTTCAAAGAAGGACCGCGGACCGGTCTCGACCGGATAGGCCGAACGCTCTTCTCGAACGAGGGTGTGGGAGGTGATCGACAGGCGCTCATCCGCCCAGGTGATCTCGCGCGGTCGTCCGTCGAACCAATCGGTCTTGACGTGGACGGGCGTGGGCTCCACTCGAAGCATTGCCATTGGTCCACTCCTTTCATGCAGAACGGGTGTTCGGTATTGGCCCGAGACTAGACCGAACAGGTGTTCGATGTCAAGAGCTCATCCGGAGCATCGACCAAGGCTGCGACAGCTAGCGTGTCACGCCCTTTGCCCAGCTGCGAAAGGCGCTCAGCGCTTCGTAGGTGGTTCGGTCCGGGTGTCGTTCATGCCGGTCCGCCGTTCGAGTGGTTTCATCGGGTCGCGTTCGAACGGCGCCGGCAGTCCCGAGCCAAGCAACCGGGCCCGGGTCATGGCGCCGTCGCCGAACCGGCGTCGAACCGCGTCGGCCGCCTCGGTTGCCTTGCGCCGCCGGCCGCCCTCGCCGGCACCATCCTCGGCGAACAGGGTCATCTGCTCGCGCTCGGCAAAGCCCGACGTGCCCACGCCCAGGAGCCGGACATGGATCCCCTTGATCTCGGGCCGAGCCAGCTCCAGGGCGGCCCGCCAGATCGGCTCGGTCAGGTCGGTCGGCTGGGGCAGGGTTCGCTGACGGGTGACGGTCCGGAAGTCCGAGTCGCGAATCTTGACCTGGACCGTGGCTGCCTTGAGCCCGGCCGAGCGCAGGCGGGCCGCAACCCCGTCGGCCATCGCCAGGAGGGTCTTGTCGATCAGGACGGGATCGTTGGTATCGACGTCAAAGGTGTGCTCGTGGGAGATTGACTTGACCGCCGCGCCGTCGCCGACCGGATCGTCGTCAATGCCCTGGGCACGCAGGGCCAAGGTGGCGCCGTGCTTCCCAAACCTGCGTACAAGCAGGTCGCTGGGCAGCCTGGCGAGATCGCCCATGGTGGTCACGCCCAGCTCGGCCAGGCCGGCCGCCGTTCGCTCGCCCACGCCCCACAGCCGCTGGATCGCGAGCGGGGCAAGGAATGTCGCCTCGTCGCCGGGCTCCACCACGACCAGGGCATCCGGCTTGCGCAGGTCGGAGGCGATCTTGGCCACGAGCTTGGTGCTGGCCACGCCAACCGAGGCGGTCAACTGGACCTCCGCCAGGATCGCCGCCCGGATGGCGTGGCCGATCGTGGGGCCGTCGCCGAACAGGGCGCGCGAGGCCGTCACGTCGAGAAAGGCCTCATCGATCGAGATCGGTTCGACCAGTGGCGTGAACCTGCGCAGGATCGTCATGACCTCCCGGCTGACGGCCTGGTACTTGCGCCCGTCGACCGGCAGGAAGACGGCCTCGGGACACAGCGCGTCGGCCGTCCGGAGGGGCATCGCCGAGCGGATCCCGAACTTGCGCGCCTCGTAGCTGGCGGCCGACACGACGCCCCGCTGGTCCGGCGAGCCACCGCCCACCACCACCGGCCGGCCGCGCAATTCCGGCCGGTCGCGCTGTTCGACGGCGGCAAAGAACGCGTCGAGGTCAACGTGGAGGATGGTTCGAAGGGTCACCCGGCGATGATGCGCCTACGCGTCGTGGCCCGGCCGGGCTGGGCCTCGGCTCGGCGGCCTAAGCGTCGTGGCCGGCCCGGCCAGGTCGACGCCTACGCGGCC
>JBBRIV010000172.1:0-6647 GCA_038220425.1 Candidatus Limnocylindrales bacterium | reverse complement strand
TCAAGACCCCTGACGGGATCGCCGGGATCAAGGCCAAGCAGATCGGCAACCTGGATCTCGACAAGTTCCTGGCCGCGATGCACACCCTGCACGCGCTCGACTCGTACAGCTCGGTGCTGGGCGACCCCAAGGCGGCCATCGATTTCTACGAGAAGGCCGGCGCCGCCGCCAAGGTCCTGTTTGCCACCGACCCGATGACCCAGGCCGCGATCGACACGTACAACCAGAACGTCGGAACCGTCGGCGACTTCATCGGGCACCAGGGCGCGATCTCCGGAGCGATGGGCAGCGCCGGCTGCTAGGTGCCGCCGGGACGCTGAGCCGCTCTCGTCCCGGCTCGCGGCCGGCTCCGTTTGCAGCGACCTTGGGGTCGCGGCAGCCGAGAGCCGCGGCAGCCGAGAGCCGCGGCAGCCGGGAGCCGCGGCAGCGGGAGCCGGCACCCGGCTCCTTATCACGACTAACCTTAGGCGACGAGGTGCAGCGCCAGTTCCGGCCCGGTCCTGTCAGCTTTGGCTGCCCTGGCTGTCCGGATATCACGACTATCCGTAGATCGAGGTAGTCGAGGCTGATTCCTGACCAGGAAGGCTCCGCGACGCCCCGCAACCCGTCGGCTAAGAGTAGTCGTGATATCCGCCGGTTTGGTCACCGCCAGCGGCCCGGTCACCGCCAGCGGCCAGGGCAACGGCCGGCGGCAAGGGCCGGCGGCAAGGGCCGGCGGCAAATCACGGCCCGAGGCGCGACCCGGGCAGCGCCGGCGGCTAGGTGCTGCCGGCACCCTCGCCGGTAGGCAGCCGGCGAGCGACGTGGCTGGTGTAATCGGGGAGCTGGCGCTCGTACGATCCGGTCATCAGCGGCGACGAGATGAGGAAGTCGGCCGTGGCTCGATTGCTGGCCGCCGGGATGTTCCAGACGACCGCGATCCGGAGCAGCGCCTTGACGTCCGGATCGTGCGGCTGCGGTTCGAGCGGATCCCAGAAGAAGACGAGGAAGTCGATCTGGCCCTCGGCGATCATTGCCCCGATCTGAAGGTCGCCGCCGAGCGGCCCTGACTGGAGCTGGCGAACCGGCAGTCCGAGCTCGTATTCCAGCAGCGAGCCCGTGGTGCCGGTCGCGATGAGGTCGTGCTGGGCCAGCAGGGCGCGGTTGTACTGGGCCCATTCCAGGAGATCGAGCTTCTTGTTGTCATGGGCAACCAGGCCGATCTGCTTGCGCGCCCCGAGTTCGAGCGGCATGAGCGGTCGCCTCAGCTGCCCATCCGGAACGGGGGATAGCGGTCGGTCAGCAGGAGCACATAGGCGCTGACCCGAATGCTCCAGCGCCAGTAGCCGCCGACCAGGTCGATCACCGGACGGGCCTGGCGGCCCATGACCAGGACGGGCAGCCAGCTGAACCAGAGGACGATGGCCGCCCCGATGCCCAGGAAGAACAGGATGATGTAATGCGGGATGCACAACAGCGAGCGCACCCAGATTCCGAGCAACGGGATCCCCCACAGTCGGTTGATGGGCTGGTCACGGTCGATTCGGACCATGACGCTGTATGCGGCGCTCGACGAGAACGGCGGGTATCCGTCGGCGATCAGGAACAGGTACGAGCCCACCCGAATCCCCCAGCTCAGGTAGCCGCCCACGATCGAGGTGACCCACTTGGCCTGGCGGCCCGTGAGCAGCACGGGAATCCACGACACGACCAGAGTCACTCCCGCGGCGATGGCATACAGCCACAGCACGATCAAATGGGGGATCAGGATGATCGCTCGAACGACGAAGCCAAGGAACGGGATGCCCCATAGTCGATTGATCGACTCGTCATGCGCGAACGTGACGTCGACAGGTTCGCCCGACGATGCGGCGTTCATCTCGGTGACGGTCATGCACAGCCCCTCTCAAACCAAATCACTCACGGCTCTGCTTCGAGTGTAACGACGATAATCAGCCGATGAACGAACTTCGGACGGCCCCAGGGCGCAAGCCTGACGGGTCGCATTCGGAGGTTGGCCAGCGCGGGCCAGAGCGCCTGGAGGCGTTCAGTGACGGCGTCTTTGCGATCGCGATCACCCTTCTCGTCCTCGAGATTCGCGTCCCGCCGGCCGAACAGCTGGCGACTCCCGGGGCCCTCCTGGCCGCCCTTGGCAGTCTCTGGCCGAGCTACCTGGGCTACATCCTGAGCTTCGTGACCGTGGGAATCATGTGGGCCAATCACCACAACCTGATCCGCCTGGTGGCCAGCGTCAGTCATGGCCTGATTCTGTCCAACCTGGTCCTGCTCCTGGCCGTCGGCTTCGTGCCGTTCCCCACGGCCCTGCTGGCCGCCACGCTCCAGACGGCCAGCGGTCAGATCGGTGTGCTGGTGTACGCCGCGACCTTCCTGGGCATTGCCCTCTCGTTCAACCTGCTCTGGTACGAAATTCGGCGGGGCCGGGGCGTTCTGCGCACGAACGTCAGCCAGCGCCTGGTCGACTCGATCACCCGGAGCTATCGGCTGGGACCGCCGGGCTTCCTGGTGGCCTTCGTGGCCGCCCTGGTCAATCCGGCGCTGGGGATGCTGGTGATCGTCGCCCTCGTCGCGGTCTACCTGCTGCCATCGTCCTCAGGCACCTGAAGGCGGCACCTTCATCGTTCTGCAACAGAGCCGGCCTATCCTGCCCGATATGAGCAACTCCAAGATCACGCCCATTGTCATCAAGCCCGAAACCGCGTGGCGGGCCGAGCTCAGCCCCGAGCAGTACCGGGTCCTCCGCGAGAAGGGGACCGAGCGCGCCTTCAGTGGCGCGTTGTGGGACGAGCATCGTGCCGGCGTCTACCGCTGTGCGGGCTGCAACGCCGAGCTCTTCTCATCCGATACGAAGTTCGAGTCGGGTACCGGCTGGCCCAGCTTCTTCGCGCCGGCTGATCCGGCGGCAGTCGCGACCGAGACGGATCGCTCCTTCTTCATGTCGCGGACCGAGGCAAACTGCGCCTCGTGCGGCGGCCACCTGGGTCATGTCTTCGAAGACGGTCCCAACCCAACCGGTCTGCGCTACTGCATCAACTCGGCCGCCCTGAAGCTGGATCCCACTGCCTGACCGCAGTGCGGGTCACATCTTGCTGACGGCGATCTCGGCGAGCCGTTGGGCGAAGGTCTGGCTGTTGTCGACGATCGGATCGAACGACAGGGTCAGGCAGTTGCCGCCGCTGATATCGATCCACATCGTCTGGAGTCCCTGGGTGGGATTCCAGAACGCCGCGTGCCCGCTGACCGTTGCGTCCGTGCCGCCCGAGCCGTATGAGCTCTTGACGAAGTCCAGGGTCACAGCCTGGACCGCCGCGATGACCTGGCCCTTGCCGTCGTTCGCCTGAGCGCCGCCGACTCGCCAGGTGCACAAGCCGTACTGATCCAGCACGCCGGCCCCATAGACGTCACCCGTGACGGTCTTCAGGTCGGCCGGGCTGAGCAGCCCACACAGGTCCACGGATGCGGCCGCAACCGGCGGGGTCGCTGCCGTGCCCGCGCTGGCGCTTGGGACGACGGCGCTGGTCGCTGCCGGGGTGCCTGCGGCTGGCAAGCTCGCGCCCACCGGTGGCGCAGTTGCCGCAGTCGAACCGCCACAGGCCGCCAGGGTGGACATGGCAAATGCGATCGTGGCAATCATCTTGAGGGACTTCACGGGTCATCTCCCAGGCGCTGACGGTGGGCTCGTTCGTCGGCGAACAGGCGCCGCGCTTCGATCGAGAGCGTAACAGCCTGGAACTGGCCGCTTCAGGACGACCGGGTTGCGCCGCGAGGCCGCTCCCCGGCTGGTTCATCAGCTAGTCTCCAAGGCGATGGACAACACGACGACCTCGGGACCAACGGTCGTGACCTTCGGCGAGGCGATGTTCCGGCTCACTGTGCCTGGGCACGGACGGCTGTCCGATGTCGTGTCGCTCCAGGTGGACGTCGCCGGGGCGGAGCTGAACGTGGCCGCGGCGCTGGCCAGCCTGGGCGTGGCCACCAGCTGGATCAGCGCCGTGCCCGATTCGCCGGTCGGCCGGCGGGTGGAATCGGCCGCGACGCACTCGGGTGTTGGGATTGGCTCAGTGACCCGGGTGCCCGGCGGTCGGCTGGGCACGTTCTATGTCGAATACGGCGTTGCGCCCCGCCCGATCTCAGTCTGGTACGACCGGCGCGACTCGGCCTTCGCCCTGCTCGATACGTTTGACCTGGCGCCCCTGCAGGGGGCCGACCTGGCTGTGATCTCGGGGATCACCCCGGGCCTCGGCGAGCGCGCCGCCCTCGCGACCCGGGCCTTCGTGGATGCCGCCCGGGCCGGCGGCGCCGAGGTCTGTATCGACGTCAACTACCGCGAGCGGCTGTGGACGACCCACGCCGCGCGCGAGGCACTGGGCGTCCTTGTGGGCGAATCGGACATCGTGGTGTGTAGTGCCCGCGATGCCCGGCGGGTCTTCGCCTGCACCGGCTCGGATGAAGAGCTCCTGCTCCAGCTACATCGGGAGTGGTGCCCGAGTGCCCGGGTGGTGGCCTTGACCACGGGCGCCGACGGGGCGTTGGGCTGGGCCGAAGGCGTTACCCATCGGCAGCCGGCCTTCAGGACCGAGATGGTCGATCGCTTCGGGGCCGGCGATGCATTCACGGCCGGCCTGCTCTGGGGGCTGCTCAACGGTGACCTCGGCCGCGCCCTGCGGGCCGCCACCGCCCTGGCCGCCTTGAAGTGCAGCGTGGCCGGCGATCAGGCCCGGTTCTCGGTCCGTGAGCTGGAGGCCGTCATGGACGACACGAGCAACCAGATCACCCGCTGATCAGCCGGGTGGATCCAGCTGGGGCTTGCTGGCCTTGAGCGAAAAGAACAGCGGAAGCTGACCGGCCGTGCCGGGCGGCAGGCGCCAACGACCGTCGGTGTCCTTGACCAGGAAGTCGATCGGCCAGTCCACGAAGTCGAATTCGTGCAGGAAATCGATGTGCAGGCCGGCGTCGATCAGGGCCGTGACGATCTCGCCAAGGGAGTGGTCCCAGCCGTGCTCGACGAGTCCCTCGGTGGGCGCGCTGGTATTCGCGTACGACCCGTGGACCTCGAAGGTGAGAGGCTCCGGGTGCGACCAGTACGGGTAGGCCAGGCGCAGCTCGCCGACCGCCACGCCTTCGTTCTCGAACGCCTGGGCCACCGGATGGATCTCGGTCACGTAGAAGCACCCGCCGGGCTTCACGAAATGGGCCGCGACGCGCGCCCAGTCCCCGATGTCGGGCAGCCAGCCGAGCACGCCGCGGGAGGTGTAGACGACGTCGAACTGGCCATCGAGCACGTTGGGCAGGTCGTACAGGTTCGAGACGACGAAGGTCGCTGGGATGTCGAGCTCGCGGGCGAGGGCCCGGGCCGTGGTAATGCCGTTCTCACTGAAATCGATCCCGGTCACGGCCGCGCCGAGTCGTGCCCAGGACAGGCTGTCGAGCCCGAAATGGCATTGGAGGTGGAGGAGCGACTTGCCCGCCACCGGCCCGATCTCCTCGCGCTCGTAGTCGGCCAGCCGGATCCCCCGCTCGCCACTTCGGAACGAGGCCACGTCGTAGAACGCCGATGCGGCGTTGATCGTGGTCCAGGCATCCCACAGGTCGCGGTTGGCTCGGAGGGCATCGTCCATGCGGCCGAGTCTAGCCAGCTGCGGTGATGTCGATTTTTTGCCCTGTTCGCTGGGTCGCTATCACAATTAGATGACTGGACTGCACCGAACTGCTCCAGAAGCTTGGGGCATCGAATTCGCTCAGGCCCAGCGTCACGCCGGTCCTGGGCCTGACCCGCCGGGGCGACCTGCCGACCAAGTTGAAGGCATTCGACCTGGGCGTCGACGACATCCTGACGGTGCCCTTTTCGCCCGAGGAGCTGCTCGCCCGGGCGATCGTGGTCTGTCGACGCGCATTCGGCCAGGAACAGCCAATCGTGCCCACGATCAAGCTCGGTGAGATGGAGATCGACATCGTCCATCGCGAGGTCCGGACCGGCACCTCGGTCATCCAACTGAGCGCCATCGAGCAGAGCCTGCTGTACCTGCTGGCAAGCCGTGCCGGCCGGGTTGTCACCCGGGAGGAGATCCTCGACGCCGTGTGGGGCACAGACTTCCTGGCCGAGAGCAACATCGTCGATCGTCACGTCCGGAGCCTGCGGATCAAGCTCCAGAACGACTATCGCCATCCCCGGTTCATCGCCACAGTGGCAGGCAGGGGCTATCGGTTCATCCCGACCTTCTCCAACCTTGGCTGGGACCGGGCCGTCGATCCTGGCTGAGCGAGGCCGTCTCGACACTCCACGTGCCACATGACGGGCCGTAATGACGGGCCGCTGTTCCCAACGAAGACTGGAGCCACGTCGGAGTCATCACTCGTGTCGGCCCAGCCGAAGCTCTCGACGGACGAGAGAGGGATTCGACCGAATGCTAGCCCGCTATCGAAGCCTGGCGGTGCCCCTGGCGGTGGTGGCCGCCGCCGTCCTCTTCTACATGGTCAACCCGTGGTTCTTCCCGGCGGTCGGCTCGACCGAGCGCGGGATTGCCACGGTCGCCTTCTGGGTCCTGATGATCGCCGTGCTGGTCCTGATGTTCGAGGATCGCAATGCGCCCGAGGCAAGCTCGGTCGAGGTCGAGGGGCCGGCCTTCACCCGCTATCTGTTCAGCAATACC